>JAPPHZ010000015.1 GCA_028820935.1 bacterium
GTGGAGCTGACGGGATTTGAACCCGTGACCTCTTGCATGCCATGCAAGCGCTCTGCCAGCTGAGCTACAGCCCCGTGGTCGGTCCCTCGCCGGGACGGGGGATCCCCACCAGTCTACCAAGTTTCGACCCCCGGCCCTCCGGCCCGATCAATCCGGCGGGTCCGGCTCCCACAGGAGGCGCGGGGCATCACCCCACAGGCGGTCCAGGGCGTAGAAGTCCCTTGCCTCGGTCTGGAAGATATGGACCACCAGGTCGCCGTAGTCCGCCAGGACCCACTCACCGGTGTCCAGGCCCTCGGTGCGGAGCGGCTTGCGACCGCACCGGCCGAGCCGCAGATCGACCTCCTCGAGCATGGTGCGGACCTGACGCTTGGAGGTTCCGGTGCCGATCACGAAGATGTCCACGATTCCCAGCAGATCACCCATGTCGAGGACCACGATGTCGCTTGCCTGCTTGGCATCGATGGCATCAGCCGCGATGGCGGCAAGTTCTGCCGACGTGATCTCGATGGCTGTTGCCTGCTGGTTCTCTATGGCCGGCTATCCCGGACTGGCGACACCTCCTCGGGGCAACCCGGATTATAGGAGGGAGGCGCCCCGGTGTCTCAGCGGTAGAGGCCGCGCGTCTCGATGTAGCGCCACACGCCCTCCGGCACCAGGAAGCGCAGGCTCCGACCGGCCATGGCGCGCTTGCGTAGTTCCGTGCCCGAGATGTCGAGCCGCGGGACATCCAGCCACTTCACAGGGGTGATCACGGCCGCCTCCACCGTGTCGGGATCGGCGCCGGGCCGGGGCGCCACCGCGATGCCCACCATCTTCTGGAGTTCGGCGCTCCGGTGCCACGATGCCATCCGGGAGGCGGCGTCGGCCCCCAGGATCAGAGTCACCTCGTGATCGGCCAGGCCCGACACGGTATCGAAGGTATAGGTCGGGCCGGGCCGGACCACCTCGCGGTCGTCGCCCTTCATGTACGGAATCCCCTCCACCGCCGCCACGGTCATGCCCCACCGGTCCTCGGCGCTCGTGACCACCGACCCCTCCTTCTGCCATGGCGACCCCGCCGGCACCAGCCAGATCGCATCCAGGCGTAACTGCCGGAAGGCCGCCTCGGCCACAGCCAGGTGGGCGACGTGGGGAGGATCGAAGGTACCGCCTAGGAGGCCGATGCGCATCCCGTGAGGCTACCTCCCGGATTCTTCAGGACCGTCCCACCAGGCGGAGGCCGCCGGAGGGCGCCCTGGCCTGGCAACCCATCACCCGCAGCGGATCTATGTACTCGCCGTCGATCCGGACCGAGAGATGGACGTCGCCATGGCCGGTGTCGCCTCCTACGGTGCCGACCACCGTTCCGCGTTCGACATCCTCGCCGGCCAGCACCGTGATATGCCCCAGGTAGGAGTAGCTGGTCCACAAGCCGCCCCCGTGGTCGATGGTGACCGCCGGGTTGTGGACCACGCGGCCGGAGAAGATGACGGTCCCTCCGGCGGCCGCCTGGATCAGGCCGTCGCGGTCTCCTTCGTAATCCACTCCCCAGTGGCCCTCGTAGCCCGGCCCGGGATCGAAGGGCACGGTGATGACCCCGTCGACGGGCGGGCTCAGGCCCACGCACGATAGACCCTCCGCAGAGGTGCTCCGTGCCGACGCGGCCGGAGCGAGAAGCGACACGGCAGCAACGAGCACCATGGACAGGCGAAAAGCAATCACAGCAGGACTTCCTGCCTCCCGTCGCGCTCCGGCCTGCGCGCCCGGTGGGCTGCCCGAGCCGCCGCATGGTCGGGCGCCCCACCAGGTCGGAACGTAGGCCGATCCGGGACCGGCTTCAAGTCCCTTGACGGCCGGTTCGGGGCATCAGCCCCGCTACCTGCGGGAAGGGCCCCGCCAAACGAGTCCGACCGGCTTCACCCGTGGCAAACTACCGGGATGAGAGTCGCAGGCTACCGCTGGAACGCCTTGTTGCGTGAAATCTCTGCAGAGCCCCCTACAATGGGGCGCCGACCGATGGGAAGAGTACGGAGAGTACGGCTGTAGCCCCAATTCTTCATGGATCGGGGGTCTGTACGGTGACAGGAGCGCGAGTTTTGGGCTTTGACCTGGGGTGATCGCTACTGGTAGTTGCTCTTTTGGCCTGGTGTGACCTTCACCTGCCTGGTGTTGGAGTAGCAGGCATCAGTTCATGAGGTTGATTTGCCTAATGTACGTCGGTGTGACGGGAAACAGGAAGAATCAGGGCTAGATGCGCATCGTGGTGGTGGGTGCGGGAGCGGTAGGGGGATACATAGCCGAACGCCTATCCCTAGAGGGTCAGGACGTGGTCGTGATCGAAATCGATCCTCGCCGGGCCGCCGAGCTCAAGGACCGTCTCGACGCTCTGGTAATCACGGGTAACGGCGCCAGCGCCGCCACGCTCGAGCAAGCCGGAATCGATCAGGCCGCCCTACTGCTCGCGGTGACCGCCAGCGACGGCGCCAACATCCTCGCCTGCCACACCGCCAAGAAGCTGGGCGTGGAACGCACCGTCGCCCGGGTGCAGGACCCGGATCTCAGAGACGGCCTCGACGGTATCGACGTAGATGTGGTCATCGATCCCGTCGGGGCGGCAGCCGAGGAAATCGCTGCGCTGGTGGTGGAATCCGGGCTGAGCGAGCTGATCGAGTTCGGTGACGGGCAACTGTCCCTGGTCGGCGGCACCGTTACTGCCGGATCGCCGCTGGTCGGAGTACCGCTGATGGATATCCCTCGCAACGAAAGCTTCAGCTGGCTGGCCATCGCCGCGGTCCGAAACGGCTCCACCATCGTGGCGCGGGGAGACACGACCGTACTCGAGGGTGACCACCTGCTGCTGATGGTCAAGAGCAGGAACGTCGACCGAGCCAGGTCGATGATCGGCATCCACGACCGCGACATCCGCCGGGTATTGATCATAGGAACGACCGGCGTGGCCCGGCTTACCACCGCCCTGCTGGTCAAGGCGGGCATGGAGGTCGTGGTGATCGACCCCGACGAGGCCCGGTGCGGCGCCGTGGCCGAGGAGGTCCCGTCCGCGCTCGTGATCGCCGCCGATCCCACCGACCCCAGGGTGTTCGGAGAGCTTGACACCAACCTTCACGACGCCGTGGTCGCCCTCACCGGCGTCGATTCCATGAACCTGATCCCTTGCCTGGTCGCCAAGGCGATGGGTGCCGCCACCACCATCAGCCGGGTGACGCGCATGAGCTACGTGGATCTGCTGGCGGGTATCGGGGTGGATACGACGGTGTCCACCCGCCTGACCGCCGCCGCGTCGATCCTCCGGTTCGTGCGGCGAGGCACCATCTACTCGGTCGTGACCTTCTCCGACACCGACGCCGAGGTGATCGAGCTGGAGGCTGTTCCGGGTTCCGAGGCGGTGGGGAACTCGCTCCTCGAGCTGACTTTGCCCCATGGAATGGTGGTTGGAGGAATGGTGCGCGGTGACATCGCCTTCGTCCCCTCGGGCGCCACGACCATCGAGGAGCACGATCACCTGATCATCTTCGCCGTACCCGACGCCATGGCTGCCGTCGAGTCGATGTTCTCGGCGTGAGCCCGCCCGGCGGCCCTCGGCGCCACCACCATCGGCGGATATGACCTCACCCAGACGATCGTTCCGTCTTCACCGTCCCGGAACCGTATTCGGTCGCCTGTCCTACGTGATCGGAGCCGTGGTCGTGGCGGCAGGGACCGCCATGTTTCCGGCGGCCGTCACCGCGCTCATCTACCGGGAACAGGAGGTTGCCGGCTGGATCACCTTGTCGGCGGTGCTCACCATCCTGGCCGGACTGTTCGGCTGGCGGGTGATGGGGAGTCCCGGGACCCTCACCACCAAGGAGGGGTTCGCCTCGGTAGGCCTCGCCTGGTTCGCCATGGCCTGCTTCGGGGTGCTCCCGTACCTGCTGACCGGAACCATCGACAACCTCACCGACGCATTCTTCGAGACCGTATCCGGCTTCACCACCACCGGCGCCACCTTGATCCCCGATCCGGCCGCTGTGCCCCGCGGCATCCTCATGTGGAGGTCCACCACCCAGTGGCTGGGCGGCATGGGCGTGATCGTCCTGTCGCTGGCCGTCCTCCCCCTGCTCGGAACCGGCGGGGTTCAGCTGGCTCGGGCCGAGGCGCCCGGGCCCGAACCCGATCGTCTAACGCCTCGATTCCGGGAGACCGCAAAGAGGCTGTGGTACATCTACGCCTTGTTGACGCTGGTGGAGGTCCTGCTCCTATGGGCGGGGGACATGACGCTCTTCCAGGCCATCAACCACTCCTTCACCAACATGGCCACCGGCGGGTTCAGCACCGAAGCCACCTCCATCGACGGTTTCAGCCCCTACGTGCAGTGGGTGGTGATCGTCTTCATGTTGTTTTCCGGAACCTCATTCGCGCTGCACTTCCGAGCCCTACGGGATCCCGGCCGGTACTTCAAGAACACCGAGTTCAGGTTGTTCACGGGGATCGTGGCGGTCGCCAGCCTGGTCATGATCCTGAGCCTGTGGGGGCAGGCGCCTGCAGCCGACGTCATCCGCGACTCGGTCTTCACATCTATGTCCCTGGTCACCGGCACCGGATACGCAACCGCCGACTTCGGCGCTTGGATACCGGCTCTCCAGCTGTTCGTGGTCGGCCTGATGTTCCTGGGCGGTATGGCGGGATCGACCACCGGCGGCATCAAGATCTACCGCATGGGTGTGCTGGTCAGGGCGGCCGCGGCCGACCTGAGGCGCCTCATCCACCCACGCGGGATCTTCTTGATCAGGTTCGGTTCGAAGCGGGTGCACGAGCCCATCGTGCAGAGTGTCCAGTCGTTCTTCCTCTTCTTCATGTTCCTTTTCATGACCGGTACTTTCCTGCTGGGCTTCATGGGCGCCTTATTCGGGCCCGAACTCGGCCTCGTGGACGCCGCATCCGCCACCGCCAGCGCGCTCAGCAACTTCGGCCCGGCGCTCGGCGAGTTCGGCCCGACCGGCAACTACTCCGCCCTAACGTGGCCGGGCAAGTGGTTGCTCTCGCTGCTCATGATCGCCGGGCGCCTCGAGCTGTTCCCGGTGTTGCTGCTCTTCACCCGGTCGCTCTGGCGCCGGTAGGAGGACCCCGGGGTCAGCCGTCCAGCAGGACGACCAACCGATCGCGATGGATGACCTCCGGCGGGACCCCGGTATCCGTGCTGCGCTTACCCATCCGTTCCCTGACCTGGTCCGAATCGACCGTCACCAGACCCTTCCCCACCAGCACGCCCGTGCGGCTCCGCACCTCAACCGACGCGCCCGCCGGGAACTCCCCTTCCATTCCGGTGATCCCCACCGGCAACAACGAGCCGCCCCGCCGCGCCAGAGCCCGCACCGCACCGTCATCGATCCGGAGCGTGCCGCTGGGTTGCTGCCCGAAAGCCAGCCACAGCTTCCAGGCCGACAGCTTGGTTTCACCGGGTACCACGTAGGTGCCCGCCGCACCGCCCCGGATGATGGTGTCGATGACGCCAGGACGATCCGACCTGGCGATGACTGTCGGGATGCCTGACCAGGCCGCCATGCGCACCGCCTCCACCTTGGTTCCCACCCCTCCCGATCCGACCGGCCCGGGCGCGCCTGCGGCCACCCGGTCCAGGATGGGATCACGGTGCCGGACGGTCGTGATCGGCTCACCCTCTCCCGTGCGGGGATCGGCCGAGTAGAGGCCGTCCGTGTCGGTCAGGAGTACCAGCATCCCGGCACTCACCAGGTGCGACACGATGGCGGCGAGCCGGTCGTTGTCACCCATCTTCCAGCCGTGGATGGCCACCGTATCGTTCTCGTTGACGATGGGCACGATGCCGCGCTCCAGCATGCGGGTCAGGGTCCTCCGGGCGTGGAGATACTGGGCCCTCATCGCCAGCACGTCCACGGTCAACAACACCTGGCCCACCGTCCGGCCGATGCTGGGGAAGACCCGGCTGTAGTGGGACATCAGGAGCGTCTGGCCGACCGCGGCCGCCACCTGCAGGCCCGTCGTGTCGGAAGGACGCCCTCCGACGGCCGGGGATCCGGCCGCGATGGCTCCCGAGGAGACCAGGACAGCCGGGTGGCCGGACTCCCAGAAGGCGCTCACCTGCCGCATCACCCGCTCGATGGCCCGTTCGTCCACCGCTCCGTCCGCACGCGTAAGGCTCGACGAGCCGACTTTGAGGACCACCGGGCTCCCCGGCGGCGGGGGCGCGCGATGCCTGCCGGCGTTCTCATCCATCGTCGGGCTCCGAGTACTCGAAGACCAGATCGCCGATCCGCACCTCGTCACCGTCCCGGGCGCCTGCCCTCCGCAGGCAATCATCCACTCCGAGACGGGAGAGGCGGCGGGAAGCGAGCAGGGCCGCGTCGGACAGGGTCAGGTCGTTCAGAGCCACCGCACGCTCCGCGGCCCGGCCGTTCACCACCCATACGCCGTCCACACGGTTCACCTCGAAGGTAGCGGCGAGCGGGCGGTGCAGGACGTACCCCTCGCCCTGGTCGCTCGTCCTGCCCGCCTGGTCGACGGCGTCTGCGATCCGATGGACCAGGTCGTCGAGGCCCTGCCCGGCCACCGAACTGATCTCGATCAGGTCCGGGGCGACCTCGAGCAGAGCGGTGGTGACCGGGCTCTCGACAGAGAGGTCACGCTTGGTGACGGCCACCACCCGCGGGCGATCGGCCAGACCGGGGTCGTGCATGCGAAGCTCGCGCTCCAGTACCTCGTACTGGCGTTCCAGGGAAAGCTCCTGCAATGGGGACGGGTCGAGGAGGAATACCAGCACGCGGGCTCGCTCGCAATGACGGAGGAACTCGTGCCCGAGTCCCCTACCCTCGGCAGCTCCCTCCACCAGGCCGGGCACATCGGCCATGACGAAGGACCGGTCCTCGATCGTGACCACGCCCAGGTTGGGGACCAGCGTGGTGAAGGGGTAGTCGGCGATCTTGGGACGGGCCGCCGACACCCGCGAGATCAGGGTCGACTTGCCGGCGTTGGGGAAGCCGATCAGCGCCGCGTCGGCAACCAGTTTCATCTCCAGCGTGAACCAGGCCTCCGACCCGTACTCGCCCTGCTCGCAGAAGGACGGCGCCCGGTTGGCCGGCGAGATGAGGGCAGCGTTGCCGCGGCCGCCCCGGCCACCTTCCAGCACCGTGACCTGCTGGCCTGCGGCTACCAGATCGGCGACGATCCGATCCTCGTCATCGATCACGACCGTGCCCGGTGGCACCGGCACCACCAGGTCCTCGCCCTGGCGCCCGTGCCGTAGGTCCGATGCCCCGTGGCTCCCATGCCCGGCCGCGCGGTGGGGACGACGGCGGAAATCCTGGAGGGTGGACATCCCCACGTCGACGGCTATGACCACGCTTCCGCCCCGCCCGCCCGAGCCCCCGGCGGGCCTTCCCCCGGGACGGCGACCGACCTGGCGGAACGAGACCGCGCCGGCCCCGCCGTTACCTGATCGGAGATGGACGCGGACCTGGTCGATGAACACGACTCACCGTCCCGCGCTCAGAGACGTTCCTTACCGGACGTCCCGGCGCTCAGTGGAGGTCGGTCAGGACACTCACCCGGCGGCGACCACCCTGCCGGTGGTACTTCACCGTGCCCGGAGCGATCGCGAACAGCGTGTCATCGCCCCCGCGGCGTACGTTGACTCCCGGATGGATGCGGGTGCCTCTCTGGCGCACCAGGATCGTCCCCGCCTTGATCTCCTGACCATCGAAGACCTTCGGACCGAGCCGCTTGGCGTGCGAATCACGGCCGTTCTTGGTGGACCCTCCACCCTTGGTCTTGGACATACACGCCTCCTCTAGGTGGTCTTTCTGTGTAATGGCGGTGTGGTATGGCGAGGCAGCGGTGTTCCTCGCAAGGCCCGCTGACGAAGGCGTACCCGCAGCGGTACGTTGAGGAAGCGGAACGCAGCGACGGGACGCCGATGGCCGCCAGAACACCCGGTTGTTCCGCAGACAGACCACTAGCTCCGATTCCTCAACTGACGGCGCCCACATGGGTTATCTCGAGGCGGGTGTGCCGCTGGCGATGGCCCTTCCGGCGCCGATACCCGGACTTGTTCTTGTACTTGAACACCTCGACCTTGCGGCCCTTGACGTTGCCGAGCACCCGGGCCTTGACCTGCATTCCGGCGAGATCCTCCCTGCTGGTGAATACGGAGCCCTCGTTGTCCACCACCAGCAACGGCGTGAAGGTCACCTCATCCCCGGCGTCCTTCATCAACTCCACGTCTATGACGTAGCCCTTGGACACCCTGGTCTGCTTGCCACCCGAGCGGATGATCGCGTACATGCCGGAAACACAACCTTTCGACCGTTACCCTGCCGGGCCCTCACCACGGCGGGACCCACGGTTCACATCGCAACCTTGTCGCCCACCGGACTGATCGGAACCCCCGACGTGGCGGCTTTCTCGTGGAGCACGAGCCCGCGCCCGTCACAGGTGGGACAAGGATCGGAGAAGGATTCTATCAGACCGCTGGACACATTCTTGCGGGTCATCTCGACGAGGCCGAGACTCGACACAGAGTGCACCTGAGTGGTGGTCTTGTCGGCGGCGAGCGCCGCCCGGAGCCGCTCCAGAACCGCCTCGCGGTTCTTCTTGACCTCCATATCGATGAAATCGATGACGATGATCCCCCCGATGTCTCGCAGGCGAAGCTGGCGCGCGATCTCCTCGGCGGCCTCGAGGTTGTTGTGGAGGACCGTGTCCTCGAGGTTGGCCTCGCCCACGTACTTGCCGGTGTTCACGTCGACCACCGTCAGCGCCTCGGTCCGGTCTATCACCAGGTGTCCCCCTGACGGCAGCCACACCTTGCGGTCCAGCGCCCGGCGGAGCTGATCGTCCACCCGGAACCGCGTGAACAGGCTCTGGTTGCGATCCTGGCTGAGATGCACCCGGTCAACCAGCTCCGGGGAGACCTCCTTCAGATACTTCAGGACCGACTCGTGGGCCCGGCGATCGTCTATCAGCAGGCGCCGGAAGTCCCGCGTGAAGTGCTCTCGGATCACCCGGATCAGGAGGCTGGGCTCCTCGTGGATGAGCGTGGGCGCGGACGCACCCTTCGCGGCCTCCTCGACCTCCGCCCACTTTGCCTTGAGGCGGGCGATGTCGGCCACGATCTCCCGCCTCGATGAACCGGCCGCCGCCGTACGCACGATGAGACCGAAGCCGGGCGGGCGCTCAGCCTGGAGCAGGAGGCGCAGCCGGTTGCGTTCCGCCTCGGGCAGGCGACGGGAGATACCCAGCATGGAGTTCTTGGGTGACAGCACCAGGTGCCGGCCGGGCAGCGTCATCTGGCTGGTGAGCCGCGGTCCCTTGCTGCCCATCGGGTCCTTGTCGACCTGGACCATGAGGTGGTCGCCATGTTTGAGCTGGCGCTCGATGCGAGGTCCCCGCCCGTGCGTGCGCCGGGACGAATTCAGGTCCCCGGCGTAGATGACGCCGTTCTTCTCCGTGCCGATGTCGACGAAAGCGGCTTCCAGACCCGGAAGCACGCTGCGCACGACACCCTTGTAGATGTTGCCGACCAGCGACTCCTGGTCCGAGCGGTGGACGTAGTGCTCCACCAGCAGCGAGCCCTCCAGCACCACGATCTGGGTCTGGTGGGGCAACACCCTGACCAGCATCTGGCGGCGTCCGGCCGCGGGAAGCGGAACCGTCCCCTCGGCGTGGGAATGCGAACGACTCCGTTGGCGGCTTCCGGGCCGGGCCGAACCCTGCTTGGGCTGTCTTCTCTTCCGCTTGGTGGCGGCCTTGGCGGCCTGCTTGGGCTTGGCCGGCAGCTCTCGTACCCGCCGGACCTTTACGGTCTTACCGCTGATCTTTCTGGTTGTTCGTTCTTCGGTCGATTCGTCGCCGACTCCGCGGCGAACTATTTCGGCTGTCTTGCGCCGAAAGAAAGGCATTACTGATGTCTCCTTGATCTGAAGGGACGCACACGACCAGAAGGGCGGAAACCAAGATCGATCGGACGGCGGCGCAACCAGAACGGGCAGGGAATCTGGTCAGCTGCTCCGTCACGGTCTCCGGTCCCTTCTCCTGCCGGTGCGGCTACTGCTTCGACGTATGCCGGTGGGCTACGGCCTGCGAGGACCAGCCCCGCCGGTCGGCGGCCGGCAAGGGAGGCAAACGTTTCCCATGCCGGCGACGTCTCGTTCGTTCCGTGACCTGCCGAACCTCTCGAAGGCGAGCGAATTCTTGGCGCTCGCGCCAGATACGTCTGGTCGAAGGCTCGCAAGTCCTAGAGCCATTGCGACTTTCCCGCAATCGTCCCGGAGAGAATGCCTGCCCACGAGGAACGGTCTTCCGAAACGGGCTCGGTAGGTGGCGACTGGATGTCAGGCTCGGTCAAGCCACCACCAACCGCCGGTGATACTAACACCCGGATCAGAGATCGCGCGCCTCCGGCCGGTCGCTGACCGGCGATCTCGATCGCCAGACCGAGTTCACTATCCCCAGCCCGCCCGCCATGGCGATCATGGCCGAACCGCCGGCGCTCATGAACGGCAGCGGGAGTCCGGTCACCGGGACCAAGCCGACGGTCATGCCGATGTTGACGAACACATGGAAGGACAGGAGCGCTGCCATGCCGACCGAGATCATGGACCCGAACGCATTGGGCGCTACCGCGGCCACGATCAGGACGCGCCATATCAGGATGGCGTAAGCGAGGATCACCGCCGAGCCGCCGATGAATCCGAACTGCTCCCCCACCGCGGTGAATATGAAGTCGGTGGTCTGGGAGGGGATAAAGCTCAGACGGGTCTGGGTGCCCTGGAACAACCCCCTTCCGACGAGCTGGCCGGAACCGATGGCGATCTGGCTCTGGTAGAGGTTCCAGTTGACGCCCTGCAGGTCGGAGGCCTGATCGAGGAACCCGGCGAGCCGGGCGATCTGGTAGGACTTGAGGACATCGAGTTGGAACACGGCTGTCACGCCCACCACCCCGGAAGCTCCCAGGACCAGCATCTGGCGAATGCTCGAGCCGGCCACGAAGATCATGCCCACGGTGATAAAACCCACCACCAGCATGGTGCCGAGATCGGGTTGGAGGAAGATGAGGAACCCGGGCGCCGCCGCCATCAGGAGAGCCTGTCCGAGGGACCTCCACGACAAGCGCCGCCCGGACTCCCTGGTCAGCAGGCTCGCCAGCGCGATTATCAGGGCCACCTTGGCGAACTCGGACGGCTGGAACTGGAAGGCCCCCACGGGGATCCAACGGGTGGCGCCCTTCTGGGGTGGGGCGAACAGGACACCGATCAGGGCGATCATCATGACGCCGTAGATGAGGAACGGAAAGCGCCGGTACAGGCGGTAGTCGACCATCGAGGCCACCACGTAGGTGACCAGCGCCACGCCTGCGAAGATCATCTGCCTTCGCATGGCCGAGGTGGGATCTCCCGTTTCCTCGTCCAGCCGCACGAACGTCGACGAGTAGACCATCACGCTGCCCAGGGCCATGAGAGCGGCCACCAGGACGAACACGATGACATCCGGCGTCGGTCTGGGACGGTCCTCGAATATCCCGCCCAAGCCATCGAGAGAGCGACCCAGCACCGCCATGCTCTAGCGCTCCGTATCCTCACCCGCGACCAGGGGCGTGACGTCGGTACCGAGCAGGTACTGGAATATGGCTCGTGCCGCCGGCGCCGCCACGGCGCCTCCCGAGCCGCCCTCGTCCACCATCACCGCGACCACCCATCTTGGAGCATCGATCGGCGCCACGCCGACGAACCAGGCCGTCGAGTCGTGGAAGACGCCTTCCTGGTCGGTGAATGACTGGGCGGTACCGGTCTTGCCTCCCACCAACTCGACCAGCCCACCCAGGTCCTCGAATGCGCGCCTCGCCGTGCCGGAACGAACCACGGAGGTCAGGTCCGATCTCAGGGACGCGACGGTTCCCGGACTGATGTCCACCGACCGGAGGACGCGGGGCTCGAGGGTTCGCAGGCGCTCCCCGTCGGCCGTCTCTATGGCGTCCGCCACTCTGGGCTGGTAGACGGTTCCCCCGTTGAGCATCGAGGCATAGGCGACCGCCATCTGGAGGGGCGTGGTGACGATCGGGCCCTGGCCGACCACGAGGTTCATGAGGTCGCCGCCGAGCCAGCCCTCCGCCCTCACCCGCCACGGCTGGTTTTCACGCCATTCCTCGAAGAGCTGGCGATCACCCAGGATTCCGTCGTGCTCGAATGGGAGGTCAACCTGGGTGGGACGACCCACCCCGACCGCTCGGGCCCACTCCTGCACTATCCCCTCCCGGTCGGTCCGGGCGTACGCCCTCCAGATCGAGAGGGCGACCTCCCAGAAGTAGATGTTGCAGGATCGGCGGAGGGCGTCGTGGAGGTTCTGTCGCCCGTCCGACTCCGGAAAGGTCCAGTTCCTCCACAGGTGCTGCGAGTCGTCGCCGAAGTTGTGCGCCAGCTGCGAGGAGCACTCGATGGTCTCCTCCGGGTTGGACACCCCCTCCGGGAAGATGTTCTCCTCCATGGCGGTCACATAGGTGATGGACTTGAAGGTGGACGCGGGCGGCTTCACGCCCTGGATGGCCAGGTTGTTGAAAGCCTGACGCTCGGACAGTTCCTCGAAGGAGTCGACATCGATGCCGCCGACGAACACCTGCGGTTCGAAGGTCGGGTAGGAGGCCATGGCGAGGATGGCGCCCGTGTTCACCTCCATCACCACGGCGGTGGCTCGCTCGGTCGGCTGGGGAGTCTCGGCCGGGTCCTCCTCCTCCCGCGTCTCCTTCAGCGCGTTGGAAAGCTCGATGGCCTCGATCAGGATCCTCTCGACCTCTGCCTGGGCCTCGACGTCAAGTGTCAGCCGGACCGTGGCTCCGGGAATCGGATCGACGGTCCCGATCTCCTCGAGGATGGCGCCCTCGGGGTTTATCCGGTATACGTGTTTCCCGGGCGCCCCCCGCAGGAACTCCTCATACTCACGCTCCACCCCGAGCTTCCCGATCGGCGTGTTGGTGTCGGATGTCGGTAGACGCTCGAGATCGCCGGGTGAGGGCAACCCCATATGACCCAGGACATGGCCCATCAGCGACCCCTGCGCGTACCCGCGAACGGGCAGAGCCCGTACCGAGACACCCGGCAGGGTGGCTCGCTGCTCCATAATCAAATAGGCCGTGTCGGCATCGATCTCGAACTCCCGCAGAGCGGCCACCTCACCCGACCGGGTGCGCTCCACCGCCTCGCGCACCTCGACGGGCGACAGCTCGAGGATGGCGGCCAGCCGCTGGAGAACATCGTCCTCGACCTCGATCGGGAGGACCGACCGGTCGATCTCGATGACGAGCCCCGGTACGGACGTGGCCAGCACGGTGCCGTTCCGATCGACAATGTCACCGCGCGGCGCCGCGATCGGCTCGCTGCTGACGATGTTCTGGTCGGCCTCCAGCAGCCACTCCGGCCCGGCGGCCAGCTGTACGAACCACAGCCGGAAGAACAGGATCGACAACGCCCCCGTGAACAGCAGGGCCAGGATTCCCACGCGCCAGCTGTTCGTCACCTGTTCACGACCGTCCGACCGCTTCCTGCTGCTCATATCCGGCTCCGCATCCGGCCATGGCGCGGGCCGGCCACCCACGAGAACAGCCTGTCGGCCAGCGGGAGAAAGCCCAGCGCCAACACCATGTTGTAGATCGGCACCAGCAGCAAAGTCCTGACTATGTCGGGGTTGCCCAGCGTGCCCTCGCCGAACAGGGTGCCTATCAGGGCGTTGGTAACCAGTGTGACCAGCGTGATGCCACCCACGGTCATCACGCCGACCGGGAGCCCGTAGTCGAACCGATCCCGGCTCCGCACCGTGATATAGGAGCCGACCGTGAACGCCAGCCCGCTCAGACCCAGGGGCGCCGATCCGAGCATGTCAAGCAGCAGCCCGCCCACGAAACCCAGCAACACCGCCGCTTCGGGCTTGAGCCAGACCGCACCGACCACCACGATCAGCAGGACGACGTCGGGGCTCGCGCCAAGCGGCCGGATGCTGTGGAACACGCTGGTCTGGACGAGGGCCGCCGCCATCACCAGCAACAGCGAGAGCAGGAACCGGAGGCCCTCCATCTAGGCTCCCCCATCCGTTTCCCCGTCCAGAAGTTGCGGCCCGGGCGGCCAGGGGACCACCGCCACGTACTCCAGGCGTTCGAGATCCCCCATCGGCTCCACCCGGACCCTGATGGTCCCGAACTGAGGATCCGCCGCCTCGGCCACGATGCCGACATCCAAGTCCTTCGGGTAGGCGTTGGAATCTCCGTAAGGCCCGAAGGTCACCAGCAACTCGCCGCCCTCCACCGGATCCGATGCATCGAGGATGGAGAGCTCCAGCGCTCCCGCGCCCTGTCCCGTCACCACCCCACGCTGCCCATCGGGCAGGCGCACAGTGACGGCAGGGGCCCGGCGCGACGTGATCGGAATGACGCTGGCCCCGACCTCACCGGCCTCGGATACCAAGCCGATCAGAGCCCCTTGCCCGTCGACCACCGGCTGGCCGGTGTGGACCCCGTCGCCGGTACCGCGGTCGATGGTGAGGGTCGGGTCGAGGGTTCCTCCCCGGGCCGTGACCTCGGCCGCGACCGACAGCTGGTACAGGTCCTCGCCGAGCCGCAGCGCCAGCAGGGTCTCCAGCTCGGACACCTGGGCCTCGAGGTGGCCCACCTGCGCCGCTTCCCGCTCCAAAGACTCGATCCTGTCCCGGAGGCGCTGGTTCTCCTCGCGGAGCCCGGCCAGGTTGGACAGGCCGTCCGAGAAGCTCACCACGGGGGTCACCACCGCGTTCACAGCTGCCTGGAACGGCGCGATCACCACTTGAGCGCTGTTGCGGAGGTCGGCCCCGAAACCACCTCTCGACGCCCGGATGTCAAGGGTCATGAGGGTGAGGGAGACTACGAGTAGCGCGATGGCTACGTAGGCGGACCGATCGTTCGGGGCGCCCCTCCTCCCCCTGCCTCCGGCGCGCGAGCGGTGTTGTCTACCGGCACTCGAGAGTCTTGGCGGAGCGGAGATTTCCCTGGCCCTTCATTTCATCATCCGTCGGATCCGGCGCTCGGACTTCGAGCACCCTCCTAGAACCGGCCGGATGACTCGAGGACTCCCTGCAGGACGTCGAACTGTTCCAGGCATCGGCCGGACCCGACCACCACCGACTGGAGGGGCCGTTCGGCGATCTCGACCCGCAGGCCGGTCTCGAACGCCAGCCGGTGATGCAACACCTTGAGCAAGGCGCCCCCGCCCGTGATCGTGATGCCCACGTTCATCAGGTCGGCGGCCAACTCGGGCGGCGTGTTGTCCAGTGTGTACCGGACCGCATCGATCATCATCGATAGAGGTTCCTGGATGGCAGCCCTGACCTCGGAAGCGGTGAGCAGTACTGTCTTTGGCAGGCCGGCCACCAGGTCCCGGCCCTTCACCTCGGCGCTCGGCTCGTTGTGATACGGATAGGCCGATCCGATCGCCATCTTGATCTGCTCCGCGGTGCGCAGGCCCAGCAGGAGGTTGTGCTCCTTCTTCACCCATTCGACGATCCGCTCGTCCATGTCGTCGCCACCCACGCGGACGCTCTTCGACACCACGATGCCGCCCATGGCGATGACCGCCACCTCCGTGGTCCCTCCCCCGATATCGACCACCATCGATCCGGTGGGCTCGTTAACCGGCAATCCGCATCCGATGGCCGCCGCCATCGGCTCATCGATGGTGAAGGCGTTGCGGGCACCGGCATGGTAGGCCGCCTCCTCCACAGCCCTCCGTTCCACCCCGGTGATGCCGGAAGGCACGCAGATCACGATCCTCGGCTTGGCCCAGCGGCGGCGGTGCACCTTCTTGATGAAGTAACGGAGCATGCGCTCGGTGATGTCGAAGTCGGCGATCACCCCGTCCCGAAGAGGCCTGATCGCCTTCACGTGCGAGGGGGTGCGGCCGATCATGCGCTTGGCGTCCATACCCACAGCCAGCGCCTCGTTGGTGTTGGTGTTGATGGCCACCACCGAAGGCTCGTTCAGCAGGACACCCTGGTTGCGGACGTAGACGAGGGTATTGGCTGTACCCAGATCGACCGCCATGTCCTGGCCGGCAACGACGAATGGGTTATCTGGCATCGATTAAAGGTCCCTGTCGCTGGTCTCGGGCCAACTCTACCCTATGGATGGGCTCTTCGGACATCCGGCCTGTTCCGGGCTCCGTGACCATCAGGTGAACCAGAGCGCCAACTCGCGTGCGGCGCTCGCCGGGCTGTCGGATCCATGGACGATGTTCTCCCCCACCTCCAGGCCGAAGTCGCCGCGGATGGTGCCCGGAAGGGCCACGGCGGGATCGGTGGCTCCCACCAAGGTCCGGGCCACCCCGATCGCCGATTCGCCCGACCAATGCATGACGACCACCGGACCGGACGTGATGAACTCGATCAGGCCGGCGTAGAAGGGCTTCCCCTCGTGCTCCGCGTAGTGCGCGGTCGCGGTGGCGCTATCGGGCAGGACCATCTCGAGGCGATGCAGGTCTAGTCCCTTCGCCTCGAACCTGGAGATCACCTCGCCAACCAGGCGACGCCTCACCCCGTCCGGCTTCACCATTATGAAGGTGTCTTCGTGGGCCATCGCTGTGCCTGCCTTTTCATAGTCTGGTCGGTGGTCAGTGGTCAGTGGTCAGTGGTCGGTCTAATCCAATATAAACTAGCAACCAGCAACTAGCAACCAGCAACTGGCAACCAGCAACTAGCAACCGGGCGTCCGGAAGCTTCAGGCACCCTCGTGCGTAACCAACTCGGTGCGGGCCTCGCCCGCCACATAGAAGGAGCCGGTCACCAGAACGGCGCCGTCACCTCCACTCCACTCCTTGGCCAGCTCCACGGCGGCGCGGACGGGCCTCACCCAGGTCACCGGGATGCCGGGTAGCACCCTCTCCAGCGCCACCACGAGGTCGCTCGGTTCGGCGGCCCGCTCGTGATCCGCCGCGGTGGCGATGGCCTGGCCGACCAGCCCCCCGAACGGCGCCAGCATGGAGTAGATGTCCTTGTCGCGGAAGGCGCCGACTACGAGCGTCCAGTCTGCCGCCGGCATCTCCTCGCGCAGCGTCCTCGCCAGCGCCACGGTGGCCTCCGGGTTGTGGGCGCCGTCCAGTACCACCAGCGGCGCCCGTCCCACCACTTCCACCCTGGCCGGAACCTTGGCGCCGGCCAGGCCGTCCCGGACCGCGTCGGATGGCAGGGCCCGCCCGAACAGTTCCTCGACCGCCGCCACGGCCACGGCCGCGTTGGCCGCCTGGTGGCGACCGTGGAGGGGGAGGTAGAGATCGTCGTATCGCCCGTAGGTCCCGTCTAGATCGTACGACCAGCCGCCCACCGACATGCGCAGGTCTTCGATCCGGAAGTCCCGGCCGACCGCCCGGCGCGCCGCGCCCAACTCGTCCGCTCTCCGATCGGCCTCGGGCTCCACCTCATCGGGCAGGTTGCCGGTCACCAGCACCCCACCGGTTTTGAGGATGGCCAGCTTCTCGCGGGCGATCTCGATCTCGGTGGTCCCCAGGTACTCGGCGTGATCGATCGAGACGCCGGTCAGCACCGCCACCTGGCTCTCCAGCACGTTGGTGGCGTCGAGGCGACCCCCCATCCCCACCTCGACCACGGCCACGTCCACCGCCTCGTTGGCGAACAGGGCGAAGGCGGCGGCGGTGGTCAACTCGAAGTAGGTGGCGCGCTCCCCGGTCTCGGCCTCCAGCAGATCCACGAAGGGTGCGACATCCGTCACGGCCCGCGCGAACTGCTCCGGCGTGGCCATCTCGCCGGCCACCCCGAACCGCTCCTCCACCCGTTCGAGATGCGGGGACGTGAACGTACCCGACTTGAGACCCGTCTGATCCAGCACCGAGGCGGCGACGGTGGTGACCGTCGTCTTGCCGTTGGTTCCGGTGATGTGGATGGCCGGGCTACGAAGGTGGGGTGATCCCATCATCTCGAGCAGCCGGTGGATCCGCTCGAGCCCCGGCTTCCACCCCAGCTCGATGTGCCGATCGAGATAGGCGACGGCTTGGTCGTAGTTCATCCGCTGGACCGGTCGGTCAGGTGCGGGCCGGTCCGAGCGCCTCGATCTGGCTGACCAACCGATCGACCAGGGCTCGGGAGGCTTCCGCCTTGTGCTCCTCTTTGGACACGACCTCCTCCGGCGCACGGGAGCGGAAGGCCGGGTTCGACAGCTTGGCCTCCGACTGCTGGAGCTCGGCGCGGGCCTTCCGGAGCCGGCGTCCCAGCCTCTCCTGCTCGGCCTCGATGTCCATGACGCCGCCCACCTCCACGTAGGCCTCGACCGGACCGGCCGCCACCCGCAGGTAGCCCCGGCTCTCGGGAGGCGGACCCACCCTGGCGCGGATCCCGGCCAGCGATGCCAGCTGGGGCGCCCACCAGTCGTCCCAGGCGCCGGCCGGATCATGGACGACCGCGTCGAGTTCCTCGCGGGCGGCCCACCCGTGGTAGGACCGGGAACCCCTCAGGGCGGTGATCAGATCTTGGAGGACGTCCATCCCTCCGGGCGCCGGGTAGCGAGGAACCTCGGGCCATTGCGCCACGATAAGCAGGTCGCCCGCCACCAGGTGGCTGTAGAGCTCCTCGGTCACGAAGGGGATGGCCGGGTGGAAGAACTTGAGCAGGTCACGCATCACCACACCCAGGGTCTGCCTGACCGGCTCCGCCTCGGGACCTCCCGCCGACAGCACCGGCTTCGACATCTCGAGATACCAGTCGAACACCTCCGACCAGGCGAACGAGTACATGAGCGAGAAGGCATCCGACAGCCGGTGCGCGTCCGACAGCTCGTCGAACCGCTCCGCCGCCTCTCCCAGACGGGCGAGTATCCATCGGTCGACCGGGCCCGGGTCCTCCGGATAGCCGCCGGCCGCCGGCACCGCACGGGACGGCAGGTGGATGAGGGCGAACCTGGTGGCGTTCCACAGCTTGTTGCCGAAGCGCCGGGCGGCATCCACCCAGCTGACGTCGAACGGCACGTCGTGGCCCGGGGAGGCCGACTGCAGCAGGCTGAGCCGGAGGGCATCGGCTCCGTACTGCTCGATCATCTCGAAGGGATCCACGATGTTGTTGAGCGACTTCGACATCTTCCGGCCGTCGGACGCCCGGACCAGCCCGTGGATGACGATCTCACGGAACGGGACGTCGCCCGCGAACTGCATGCCCATCTTCAGCATGCGGGCCACCCAGAAGAAGATGATGTCGTAGCCGGTCACCAGCACGTCGGTGGGATAGAAACGTTGGAGATCGTCAGTCTGCTCCGGCCACCCGAGCGTGCTGAACGGCCACAGCGCCGAGCTGAACCACGTGTCCAGGACGTCCTCTTCGGGCCGTAACCGCTCCGAGCCGCACTTCCCGCAGGCACGCGGCGGAGAGGTGGCCACGATCACCTCGCCATCGGCTTCGCAGTACCAGGCCGGGATCCGATGGCCCCACCAGAGCTGGCGGCTGATACACCAATCCTCGAGGTTCTCCATCCAGCGGAAGTAGTTCCGTTCCCAACGCTTGGGGACGAACCTGGCGAGGTCCTCCTGCACCACCTCCACCGCCGGGCCCACCAACTCCGCCACCCGCACGAACCATTGCTTGGACAGCAGCGGTTCGATGGGCACTCCGCTGCGGGAGCAATGGCCCACCGTGTGGCGGTGCTCGTCGATGCGTTCGAGGTAGCCGCCGGCCCTGAGGGCCTCGACGACCTGCGCCCGGGCTTCGAACCGGTCCAGACCGGCGAAGCCGCCGGCGGCGTCGGTCATCCTTCCGTCCTCGCCGATCACCTGGACGGGAGGCAGTCCGGTTCGCTGCGAGATATCGAAGTCGAGCGGATCATGGGCCGGAGTGACCTTGACGGCCCCGGTCCCGAAGTCCGGGTCGACCGCTTCGTCGGCCACCACCGGGATGTCCCGCCCCATGAGCGGAAGGCGCACCGTCCGCCCGACCAGGTGCCGGTAGCGATCGTCGCCGGGGTGGACGGCCACGCCGGTATCGCCCAGCATGGTCTCCGCCCGCGTGGTGGCGACGGTTATACCGGCTGCGCCGTCCCCGTCTGCGAAGGGGTAGGTGATGTGGACGAGTTGGCCCTCTACCTCCCTGTACTCCACCTCGATGTCGGAGATAGCGGTCATGAGCCCCGGAGACCAGTTGATGATCCGCTGCCCCTGGTAGATGAACCCTTGCTCATGCAGGCGCACGAACACCTCTCGCACCGCAGCGGAGAGACCCTCGTCGAGGGTGAAGCGCTCCCTCGTCCAGTCACACGAGTCACCCAGGGCTCGCATCTGCTCGGTGATGGTGCCCCCCGATTGGCGCTTCCACTGCCAGACCTGCTCGACGAAGGCCTCCCGGCCCATGGAGTGGCGGTTGAGACCTTCTAGGGCCAGTTCCCGTTCCACGACCATCTGGGTGGCGATGCCGGCATGATCGGTTCCGGGCAGCCAGAGGGTGGCGTAGCCCTGCATGCGCTTGCGGCGGACGATGGCATCCTGGATCGAGTGGTCCAGGGCATGCCCGATGTGGAGCACGCCGGTCACGTTGGGTGGAGGAATGACGATGCAGAACGGCTCGCCGTCCGGATTGACTTCGGGGCGGAAGGCGCCCGACCGTTCCCAGACCGGATACCAGCGTTCCTCCACGCGGCGGGGGTCGTAGCTTCCCTCGAGGGGGTCGGGAGCGCTGGTAGTCATTGGAAGATGGAATCGGCCGCGCTTACCCGACCCGGGCCGGGCGGCTACGCGCTCCTCTCGCGGCGATTCTCGATGTCGCTGATGGCCAGGAGGGTCGGGTTGGTCTTCTCCTCGACCACCTTCCGGTCGATCAGCACCCGCCCGATGTCCGGCAGGGAGGGAAGTTCGTACATGGTGTCGAGGAGCACTTCCTCCATGATGGCCCGCAGGCCACGGGCGCCGGTGCCCCTCAGCATCGCCAGGTCGGCAATGGCCTCGAGAGCATCGTCATCGAACACCAACTCCACGTTGTCGAGCTCGAAAATCCGGGCGTACTGCTTGACGAGGGCGTTGCGGGGTTCCTGGAGGATCCGGATCAGCGCCTCCTTGTCCAGCGCGTTGACGGTGGCCACCATCGGGAGCCGGCCGATGAACTCGGGTATCAGACCGAACCTGATCAGATCCTCCGGCATGACCTCCGAGAGCAACTCTTCCTGGGGCCGGTCGGGACTGGATCGAAGATCTGCCCCGAACCCGACCACCTTGTTGCCGATCCGGCGGGAGATCACCTCCTCGAGCCCGGCGAACGCCCCACCCGAGATGAACAGCACGTCGGTGGTGTCGATCTGGATGAACTCCTGATGGGGGTGCTTGCGGCCGCCCTGAGGGGGCACCGAGGCCACGGTCCCCTCCAGGATCTTCAGCAGCGCCTGCTGCACCCCTTCGCCGGACACATCCCGGGTGATGGAAGGGTTCTCGGCCTTGCGGGCGATCTTGTCCACCTCGTCGATGTAGATGATGCCCTGCTCGGCTCGCTTGATGTCGTAGTCGGCGGCTTGCAGAAGCTTGAGCAGGATGTTCTCCACGTCCTCCCCCACATAGCCCGCCTCGGTGAGAGCGGTTGCGTCGGCGATGGCGAAGGGCACGTTGAGCATGCGGGCCAGGGTCTGGGCCAGGAGCGTCTTGCCGCATCCGGTAGGGCCGATCAGCAGGATGTTGGACTTGGAGAGCTCCACCTCTTCCTTGCGGGGTGTTCCGGCACGCACCCGCTTGTAATGGTTGTAGACCGCCACGGCCAGGGTCTTCTTGGCCCGGTCCTGACCGATGACGTAACCGTCCAGGAAGTCGTACACCTCGGAGGGCTTGGGCAACTCCCCATCGTGCTCGGACTCCCTGGTGGACAGGTCGTCGTCCAGGATCTCGGTGCAGAGCAGGACGCACTCGTCACAGATGTAGACCCCGGGCCCGGCGATGAGCTTCTTGACCTGCTTCTGCGAATGGCCACAGAAACTGCATTTGAGCAGATCGCTCCCGTCCCCGTACTTGGTAGCCACGCCTCAGAGGTCCTCGACCGCCACCAGTTCACGACTGGTCAGCACCGCGTCCACGATTCCGTGTTCCCCGTACGCCTTGGCCTCCTCGGCGAGCATCCAGAAGTCACGGTCGGTGTCCTGGGCCAGCTTCTCGTACTCCTGGCCGGTGTGGTGGGCCAGGATCCGGTTGAGTTGTTCCCTCATCTGGACGATCAGGCGCGCCTGTATCTCGATGTCGGTGGCCTGCCCGCTCGCCCCTCCCTGGGGCTGGTGGAGCATCACCCGGGCGTGCGGCAGGGCAAACCGCTTCCCCTTGGCGCCGCCGGCCAGGATCACCGCGGCGGCCGAGGCGGCCATCCCCATACACACGGTGCTGACGTCCGGCTTGATGTACTGGATGGTGTCGTAGATGGCGAACAGGCTCGTGATGGAGCCGCCCGGGGAGTTGATGTAGAGGTTGACATCACGGTCGGGATCCTCCGATTCGAGATGGAGCAACTGGGCCATGACGAGGTTGGCCACCGCATCGTCGATCGGCGTACCGAGGAAGATGATCCGGTCCTTGAGCAGGCGGGAATAGATGTCGAAGGCCCGCTCCCCCCGGCTTGTGGACTCGACCACCGTCGGCACCAGGTAGCCCGTGGCCGGAGGATTCGTGACAGCGCCGATCGGCGGCATGATGTCGCTCACTGCTCTCCTTACTCGGTCTCGTCCTCGACGGTCTCCGGGGCATCGGGCGGATCGAGCCGGAGGTCGATCACAGCTCCATCACCATCCGTAGCCACAACAGCTCTCATGAGAATGTCCAGTGCCCGGGTCCGCAGGATATCACCGCGCACGCTGTTTTCTAGAGCACTCCCCGCCATCTCCTCGGCAATGCTCTCGACCGACTGATCCGTTCGGGAAGCTACGGCCTGGTAGGCATCGAGAATGTCCTCCTCCAGCACCTCGACTCCTGTGTGCTCAGCTACCGAATCCAGCAACGCTCCGACCTGTATCTGCGCGGTGGCACGGCCACGGAACTGTCCGAACACGGCTTCGATGTCCTGCCCGGTCGCTTCCAGGTACTCCTCGACCGACGACTTCTGCTCATCGAGGCGTCCACGGAAATCCTCGAACATCCTCATCGCGGAGGCATCTACGACGGCTTGGGGTATGTCCAGTTCCACCTCTTCGGCCAACTCCGACAGGAGGACACCTCGTAGCTGGCTTCGCAAAGATTCGAGGCGCTGCCCGTCCAGGTCGCTGAACACCTGCTCACGCAGTTCGCTCACGGTGTCGAAGTCGGTGAAGTCCGACACCCACTCGTCGTCCAGATCCGGAAGGAGTTTCTCCCGTACCTCCTCTACGACCACCCGCACCCCGATCACGGTGCCTTCGGCCAGGTCGCCGACTGCCATGCGCAGCGGCGCCTCGAACTCGACCACCGCGCCCGCCTCGCAGCCTGTCAGCTGCTCGGTCAAGCCCTCCATCGCCGCCTCGACGCCCAATTCGTACAGGAACCCGGTGGCCGCCGGCGTCTCCAGAGGGTGCCCGTCATGCGAGGAGCTGAGGTCGATGGCCACGTAGTCGCCCGCTCGGCAGGGCCGTTCCACGGTCTCCAGCTCGGCGAACTGCTCCCTGTACATGTCCAGGTATCGCCCTACGGCTTCGTCGCCGATCTCTTCGGGAGCTTCGAGTTCGACCGTCCGGCCTTCGTAGACCGGCGGGGTAGCCAACGTAGGCCATAGGCTTACGAGGAGATCCACCTCGACACCGTCGGTGACCTCCCTGATCCCATCCACCACGGGCGAGACCGCCGGGGTCAGGCCGGTGCCTTCCCATACCCCCGGGAGGCGGTCCGTCAGCAGGTCCTCGATGGCATCGTTGCGGACCCGCTCCCTGCCGACCACCCGCTCCACCATGCGGCGGGGCGCCTTGCCACGGCGGAAACCGTTCACGTGGATGTCCCGGGCCAGCCTCCGGGCGGCGCGGGACTCGGCCGCCTCGAGGCGACTGCTGTCGAGCAGGAGGGTGATACGACGTTCGAAGTCGCTCACTTCAGCAACGGTGAATGACACGACACTCCAAGAGTCGGGTAGGCAAGGCGCGGTCGAACGACTCAGCACCAGGGTGACCGAGGGGATTCGAACCCCCGACCTCCTGGACCACAACCAGGCGCTCTAACCAAGCTGAGCTACGGCCACCATGCGCCGGGCACCACACCGGCTCCTTGTAATGCGGACTCGCCAGGTACGGATCAGTACCCGTAGTGGCGCGCCCCCGGAAGGATTCGAACCTCCGACCAAGAGCTTAGAAGGCTCCTGCTCTGTCCACTGAGCTACGGGGGCTCATCACAGCCCTACGCTCCGCGGCAGCCCGGTCCAGGACTCATCCGTCGGAGCGGGTGAAGGGAATCGAACCCTCACCGCCAGCTTGGAAGGCTGGAGCTCTACCATTGAGCTACACCCGCCGGTCTTCCCCATAATACATGCCGTACCCATCTGACCGGGACGCGCCCGGGCTCGATAGGTCCGCGAAAAACCGAGGGCGAACGGCTAGCCTTCACACCGCCTGCCAGAGGGAGGTTCGGGTCGGGCTGGTCGGATTTGAACCGACGACCTCCTGCTCCCAAAGCAGGCGCGCTGCCAAGCTGCGCCACAGCCCGGTCGAGCACCCTCAGGAGCGCTCGTTGAACATGGATTCTAACCCTCCGAGCGCACGTGGGCGCCGGGTTCTCGTTTCCGCCGCCGGCCGGATCGCGGTACTCGCCATCCTTTTGGCCATCGCCGTCTACTTCTGGCCGGACGGAGAGTCGGCCGAGGAGGCCGCACCGTCGAGCGCCGCCGCCCCCACCTCAGCGGCGGATCCGGCTTCCCCGGCCGAGGAACCTTCTACAGACACCGTCTCCCCCGATCCCGGCCCGGTCACCGAAGTGGAGGACCGATCCGCAGAGCCCTCCTCCCAGGCGGCGTCCGCGGCGCCTCAGGCGGAGAGGGACTGCTCGCCCCGCATCCCGGAGGACTTCCGCCCCACCGAGACCTCGGCCGTCACGGTCAGCGTCGAGATCTCGCAGGCCGCCTTCACGTGTGCCCACGAGGTAGGTCTGGCCTTCGCCACCAATCCGGCGGCCATGGCCACCATGGCCGCGAGCGGCATTCGAGGGCCTCTGCTGCTGGTCGGCCAGTGGTTCGATGACCGGTTGATGGACGAGCTCCGCCGCCTGGCGCCGGAGCGGATCCTGGCCGCCGGTTTTGACGAGCGGGTACTTCGCGACGCCCTCGCCGGGTTCACCGTCGAGCCGGTGGCGGTCGATTGGGACGCGGCGTTCCCGTCCGACGCCAGGACTCCGGAACGTGTCTGGCTGGTGGATCCGGCCTCGCCGTCCGCCTTGATGGCTCTAGGCATCCAGATCGGTGTCGGCGTGGTCGTCGTGGATGGGGATCTGAGGGCCCTTCCTGCCTACGCGCGGAGGATGATCGCGGCCGCTACCAAGGTGGACCTGCTCTCGGACTTCGACGACGATCTGGCGTGGCAGCTGGAGGTGGTCCGGCGGAACGACGAGATACCGGGGGGCGGCCTGCTCATGTTCGGAGAGGGCGAAGGGCGCCGGCTGGTGGCCATGTACGGGCATCCGGTTACGTCGGCCCTCGGGGTGCTAGGCGAGCAGGGCCCTGAGGAAGGCATCGACCGGCTCCGATCGATCACCGACGGCTACGGCGCGGACGGGGCCACCGTGCTTCCGACCTTCGAGATAATCGCCACCGTCGCCTCGGCCGGAGCCGGCCGGGACGGTGACTACTCGTCCGAAACGGCGCGGGATGTGATCCAGCCGTGGATCGAGATCGCAGCCGCCAACGACACCTACGTGGTCCTCGACCTGCAGCCGGGACGCACCGACTTCCTGACCCAGGCAAAGATTTACGAAGACTTCCTTCGCCTGCCGCACGTCGGTCTGGCCCTTGATCCCGAGTGGAGGCTGAAGCCCGACCAGGTCCATCTGCGCCAGATCGGTACGGTCGACGCGGCGGAGATCAACCGGGTGATCGAATGGCTCGCGGCGATAGTCCGGGAGGAAGCGCTCCCGCAGAAGCTCCTGATCGTCCACCAGTTCCGGTTCTCCATGATCACGAACCGCGCACTCATAGAGACGCCGCCCGAGCTGGCAGTGTTGATCCAGATGGACGGGCAGGGAAGCCTCGAGGCCAAGTACAGCACCTGGAACGCCCTGACCCTCGAGCCGGACGCCGACCGGTTCTGGTGGGGTTGGAAGAACTTCTATGACGAGGACTCCCCCACCGCCACGCCCGAACAGGTCCTGGAGCTGACCCCGGTGCCGGTGTTCGTGTCCTTCCAATAGTGCGGGTGGAGGGACTCGAACCCCCACGGGCATTGCCCACCAGGACCTAAACCTGGCGCGTCTACCGTTCCGCCACACCCGCGACGAGGGACGCTGTTGACCGCTGCAGAACCGTCCCGGAGGTGGGTCGCCCGGGACTCGAACCCGGAACCTGCGGATTAAGAGTCCGTTGCTCTGCCAGATTGAGCTAGCGACCCGCAGAGCATTGTAGCGGTCTGCCTGCGAAACAACCAGGTGTGTTATGGCTGCCATCGGCGCCCCTCGCTGCCTTCCGCTTCGTCAACGTACCGCTGCGGGTACGCCTTCGTCAGCGGGCCTTGCGAGAAACACCGCTGCCGACGCCATACCACACCGCCATTACACAGACAGACCGCTCTAGTGGGCTTTCCCCGCCTTCCGCCCGGTATGGGCGCCGGTCATGCCCGGTGGGCCGAAAGCGCATCCGCCAGCGCCACGATGGCGCGCGCCCGGTGGCTGACCTGGTCCTTCTCCCACCGGTCCATTTCTGCGAGGGTGCGGCCGTCCACGTCAAAAACCGGGTCGTATCCGAAGCCTGCGGATCCACGGCCCGCTCGGGCGATCTCACCGACCAGCTCTCCCTCCGCAGCCACCTCGGCGCCGTCCGCCAGGATTGCCACCACCACGGTTCGGAAACGGGCGGTCCGGTCCTCCACGCCCAGCAGGGCCGCCAGTAGGGCGTCCACGTTCGATCGGTAGGTGGCATCCGGCCCCGAGTACCGGGCCGTGTGGACTCCGGGAGCACCACCCAGGGCGTCCACTTCGAGGCCGGTGTCGTCGGCGATCGAGGGTAGGCCGGTGCTGCGCGCCACCTGGCGCGCCTTGAGCAGGGCGTTGCCCTCCAGCGTGGGTGCGTCCTCCACCACATCGGGCCATTCCATCCCGCGGACCACCTCGCCGACGATCCCATGCCGGGTCAGCAACGTCTCGATCTCGGCGATCTTGTCCGGGTTCTTGGACGCCACCACCGCCCGGTCGATGACCGGACGGCTCACCCGGCCACCAGCTCAGCCTGGAGGTCTGCGATCCGGGCGATCCCTGTCGCGGCCAGGTCCAGAAGCTCATCCAGCTCGGCCCGGCTGAACGGAAGCCGTTCGGCGGTACCCTGGACCTCCACCAGCAGGCCGCGCCCGGTCATCACCACGTTGAGGTCCACCGAGGCCGCCACGTCGTCCTCATACTCCAAGTCGAGCAGCGGCACGCCGCCCACCAACCCCACCGAGATAGCGGCCACCCGATCGAGCAGCGGGCTGGCTGCCAGGCGGCCCTCGGCCACAGCCCATTCCAAGGCGTCGTGAAGGGCGATCCATCCCGCGTTGACCGCCGCCGTGCGCGTCCCTCCGTCGGCCTGGATCACATCGCAGTCCACTATGACCATCGTGTCGGGCATCTTCTCCAGGGCCACCACCGAGCGGAGCGAACGGCCGATGAGCCTGGATATCTCCTTGGGGCGGCCTGACGTGTAGGAGCTCCGCGAGATACGCTGGTCGCCGGATCCCGGAAGCATGGCGTACTCGGCCTTTACCCATCCCCGGTTGGTATTCCGCATCCAGCGCGGCACCGACTCCGAGACCGAAGCCGTGGCCAACACAACCGTGCGGCCGAACTCGATCAGCACCGAGCCGGGGGTCATCTCGGTATAACCCCGAGTGATACGGATCGCCCTCAACTCGTCGGCCGGTCTCTCTCTCGAAGGGCTCATGCGCACACCACCCCGCTCGTCATACCGTCATGCGGGCGCCGGGCACGGCCAGCGCCACCCGGCCGTCGAACTCGGACTCCGCTTCAGCCAGGACCCGGTCGGGGTCCACATGGGCGGGGACATGTGTCAGCACGAGACGCCCCACACCCGCCGCGGCGGCCATGGTCCCGGCCTCGGCGCCGGTCATGTGGTGGGGGGCGGAGTCAGGGCCCCGCCGGCCTGTCATGGATGCCTCGGCCAGCAGCAGGTCGGATCCCGCTGCGTGCGAGGCGACTGCGTCGCTCGGCCCGGTATCGGCCGTATAGGTGACCGAGCGGTCCCCCGCCGTTATGCGCGGCGCCAGGGTGGGCGGAGGATGGTTGGTCCTCACCATCGAGACTTCCATCGACCCCAACCGCACCGAATCACCGTCAGCCGCGGTGACGAACTCGAAGGCGCTGTCCAAAGCCGCCGGGTGCTGAAGGAACCCTGCCAGCGCCTCGGCGAGGCCTTCCGGACATACGACCGGGATCCGGCCTCGCCGGGCCGGCCCGTAGGCAACCGAGTGATAAAGGGCGAAGACATCGGAGCAGTGGTCGGGATGCCGATGGGACAGGAACACGGCATCGATCTCGACCGGATCCAATTCGTTGCAGAGAGCCAGGTAGGTACCCGGCCCTGCGTCCATCCAGAGGTTCGTCTCGCCGTCCGAGACCAGGTAACCGGAAGCGGGGCGCCCGGCGGTCGGATAGGTGCCGTTGGCGCCCAGCACCGTCAATTGCATGACTCCAGCGTAGCCCGTGGTCTGTCTGTGGATTTGCGGTCTCACGGGACCGGGTCACCCGATGTCCTGCCGGGAACGGTCACCACCATGCCGTCGGTGTCGATCGTGGCTGCTCCCTGGGCCATCAGACGCCCGAGTTCGGCCATGCCGGAGGCGGGGTCATCGCCCAGGGTGGCGAGGAACTCCGCCACGGGAACGGCTGGGCTCCCCAACGCCGCGGATGCCTGGGAAGGTGTTGCGCCGGGCGACGGGCCCATGGCCAGTTCCAGACCCTCCACCAGATCGTCGGCATCGAGGACCGGGACGGCGCCGTCCCTGATCAACAGGTTGCATCCCACCGAGCTGGGCCTGCCCACATCACCCGGAGTGGCGAAGATATCGCGGCCCTGCTCGAGGGCCATCCGGGCCGTGACCAGAGCACCTCCCTTGGCGCCGGCCTCCACCACCACCACGGCATGTGCTATCCCGGATATGAGCCGGTTCCGGGGCGGGAAGCGCCAGCCGAGCGGACGGGCGCCCGGTGGAGCCTCGCTCCACACCGCACCCCCCGCCTCCAGGAGCGACATCCCGAGGTCGCGGTGCGCGCGCGGGTACCAGACGTCCACACCGGAGCCCAGCACCGCGATGCCCGGTGTGGGACCGCGCAACGAACCGCGGTGGGCGGCGCCGTCGATACCCTTGGCAAGGCCGCTCGCCACCCACCAGCCGGCTCGAGACACCGCCTCACCGTATCTCTCCGCCAGGCGCCTCCCGTAGGTGGTGCAGGTGCGGGTGCCGACGATTGCCACCGCCTTGCCCCGGGAGGGCCCGCCCTTCTGGAAGAGGAAGAGCGGGGCGTCCTCCAGATCACCGAGCCGGCCGGGGAAACCCGGCTCGCCCCGAACCAGGAACTCGATCCCGGCCCGGTCGAGCTGCTCCCTGCGCTCGTCTGCGGGGACGCCGGCCGCTTCCCGGGCGATGGCGGGGATCGCCAGCTCCCCCTGCTCGATCTTCCTCAGAACCCGTGTCGGGGCTCCGGCCTTGCTGACGAGCTTGCGGAGCCGATCAGGGTGCATGCCGACATGGGCCAGCCTGATGAGGGCGTCGGGGTCGTAGGTCATACCAGCCCCCTCAGGGCCAGCGCCTCGGCGGCGTGGGGCTCCTCGACCGCGATCGACCCGGCGAGGTCGGCGATGGTTCGGGACAGGCGGCGGACCCGGTCGAAGCCCCGTCCGGTGAGGCTGCCATGCCGGAGGGCACCCTCGACCAACCGCTTGGCGCCGAGCGCCGCTTCCAGCGAGTCGAGCTCGGTCCTGCTCAGGTCGCGGTTGCGGCACCCGCGTAGCTCCTGGGCCTCACGGGCCGATGCGATCCGCTTGGCCACCTCGCTGGAGGGCTCCTCGGGCGGGCCGATCATGGCATCCGGATCCACCCTGTTGACCTTGATACGGATATCGAAGCGGTCCATCAGGGGCCCCGACAGGCGCCGCCTGTAGCGCTGCTTCATGCGGTCCGAACACGAGCACCCATGCCGGTTGTCGCCGTCGTACCCGCAGGGGCACGGGTTGGTAGCCGCCACCAACTGGACCATGGACGGGAACGTGACCGAGACGCCCTTGCGGGCGATGGTGACCTGACCCTCCTCCAGCGGCTGGCGGAGCCCGTCCAGCAGGCTGGGCGGGAACTCCCCGAGTTCATCGAGGAACAACACGCCGCGGTGCGCCATGCTGATCTCGCCCGGTACCGGGATGCCCGATCCCCCGCCGATCACGGCCGCCGTCGTGGCCGTGTGGTGCGGCGAGCGGATAGGAGGCTGGAACAGCGAGGGTCTGGCCCTCCCCGCTGAGGACCAGACCTGCGCCACCTCCAGAGCGGTCCGCTCGTCAAGTGGTGGCAGCACGCCCGGCAGGCATCGGGCCAGCATGGTCTTGCCCGATCCCGGCGCGCCCGAGAGGAGCAGGTGATGCCCACCAGCGGCCGCCACTTCGAGCGCCCGCTTCGCCAACGGCTGGCCTCTCACCTCCGAGAGGTCCGGCATGGGTACGGTGGGCGGCTCGGCGGGCGGCGGCGGCCGGAAGTCACCCTCTCCCAATGCGGCGGCTATCGCAGCTCCCAGCGATCCCGCCATACGCACCTTGGCGGACGAGACGATGCTCGCCTCCTCGGCCGCGCCCGGGGGTAGGAGGCACGGCACTCCCATGTCCGACGCCACGATGGCCGCTCCGAGGCCGCCCCGAGCAGGCCGGATTCTTCCATCCAGAGCAAGTTCACCGAGGGCGACCACATGGCAGGCGCCTTTCGGGATCTCGCCGGCGGCGGCCAGCAACGCCAGCGCTATGGGAAGGTCGTACGCGCTCCCCGACTTGGGTAGGTCGGCCGGCGCCAGGTTGACGGTCACGGTCCTGGCCGGGAACCGGTAACCCGCCACCGACATGGCCGCCATGACCCGGTCCTTGGCCTCCCGAACCGCGGTATCGGGCAGGCCCACCACGTTCAGACGGCCCTTCTCTCCTCCTCCGACATGAGCCTCCACCCTGACGGCGCGCGCCTCTACGCCGACCAGGGCTACGGAGTTGGTTGATGCGAACATGACCTCAAGCATGGGGAGGGGCTGTGACACGATCCTTCAGAACGCGAAAAGTTCCCGTGACGCCACCGGGGACGGCCTGATGCGAACGCCGGGATAACATCGCCGCATGGGATTCAACCCCTTCCGCCGGCAGGAGCGTCGGGTGGCCGATGTGGTGATGGTGGTGGCGGCTATCGCCGTGACGGCCGCCCTGGTGGCATGGGCCTTCCTGGGCGGCTGAGCGTCCGCCCGGTCCAGCCCGCCGCCGCTCTCAAGCCCTACGAGTGCGGGGGCTGCGCGCAGACCATCCCTAAGGGGCGGTACCACCTGGTGGTGGTACCCGACGACGCCCCGGACCTGCGCCGTCACTGGCACCGGGGATGCTGGAACAAGGAGCGGCGCCGCGTCGGAGGCCGAAGAGCGCTCCTAGGCGACCCGTGGGTGCCACTCGACCCCCACGCCGTCGTCCCCGACCACGACGGTGACCAGATCGACCCGGCGGATTCCTAGCGTACGAGCCATCCGCGCCACCTGCCTCGCCTTGCGGTCGGTGAAGTTCCACCGGGGATGCTCGCCCGCCCTCTCCATACCGGTCTTCACCTCCACCGCGAACCGTCCCCTCCGGTCGGCTACCACCAGATCGACCTCTCCCCTGCCGATCCGGATGTTCCTGCCGAGCACCCGGACCCCGTTCCGTTCGAGGAACGACGCCGCCACCCGCTCTCCGAACGCGCCCAGGCGGCGCCCGTGAGTGCTGAAATCGCTGTCGCGCATATGAGTCGAGCCTCGGTCCGGCAGTACGGCCAACCTAAGGCCCGCCAGTGACAGGTAGTAGCCGCTAGTCAATATAACTAGCAACTAGCAACTAGCAACTAGCAACTAGCAACTAGCAACTAGCA
>JAPPHZ010000016.1 GCA_028820935.1 bacterium
ACCTAAATCAAAGGACCGTCACCCCCCGTACACCACAAGAATGGACTCCACTCTGCGGCATCTCGGGAGACTTCGCGGAGCTCAGCCCGAGACGAACGGCTGATGTGTAGGAGACTCTATTGACGTCGTCAGAAACGCGGCAGGCACCTGCTGTACCCGAGCAGGGATGCCTCGTTCGTGTTCGTGACCGCTATTGGGTGATCAAGTTTGTGTTTGAGTCCTCACTTCCGAAGGATCCAGCTCTCTCGGACGATTTGACGAATCACCATTTGGTATCTCTCACTCCAATAGACGATAGAGGTTCGTCTTCTACTTTAAGTGTGTTCTGGGAGACAGAGCCTGGAACTGAGATTCGCCCTCAGGCACAGCTACCTGACCCGGCGTCTGGTACGGACACGCCGGAGACCTTCGCGGCGTTTCTTGACGCTGCCCGGTGGGGCGCAGTGGCCTCGGTGGATCCTTCGGGGTTTCAGTCTCCGTTTCAAGCGGGCATAGACATCGAGGACTACCAGTTGCTTCCCCTGGTCAAGGCGCTACAGATGCCACGAGTGAGGTCTCTTGATAGCTGATGACGTAGGTTTAGGTAAGACAGTTGAGGCAGGACTGATCGCTCAGGAGTTGGTACTGCGTAACCAGGTCCAGAAGATCCTTGTTGTGTGCCCACCGAGTCTGTGCTTGAAGTGGAAGAGGGAGATGGCCGAGCAGTTCGGGCTCCGCTTCGAGGTGGTGGACACTGAGTATGTCCGCCGGTTGAGGCGGGAACGGGGTGTCGGGATCAACCCGTTCCGGTCGCATCCGCGCCTCATCGTGTCGATGGAGTGGGTCAAGTTCGAGTCTCAGATGCGCTGGTTTGACGAGTTCTTGCCACCGGATCCCAACACCTTCCCGCGAGCGTTCGATCTGCTGATCGTCGATGAGGCCCATCGGATCGCCCCTTCCGCGGTGGGCCGCTACGCCCGCGAGTCAATGCGTACGAAAGCCATCAAGCGCCTTACTCCGCACTTCGAGCATCGGCTGTTTCTCACGGCCACACCGCACAATGGGTATAGGGAGTCTTTCCAAGCACTGCTTGAGATGCTTGACCCGAACCGGTTCACTAAAGGCGTTGCGCCAAAGCGATCGGAACGCGACGCCGTGATCGTCCGTCGGCTGAAGACGCACCTCCGGAGCTTGCTGCCTGATGGAAGCAAGCGATTCCCCGAACGGAGGATCCACTCGATCGACGTGGTCTTCCCCCGTCAGGAAAGAGAGCTGTTCGAACTGCTGGACAGCTACACCGCGTTGCGGATGGGATCAGCCGCTACTCGTGGCGAGCGGGCAGCGTCACGGTTCGTGACACTCCTCCTAAGGAAGCGTCTCCTGTCTTCGCCTGCGGCTTTCAAGCACACCCTTGAGCAGCACATCCGGACTCTCGACGCTGCCGCGCACCGACGGACTACGAGTCGGGCCCTTGAGCAGGCGGTGGCAGCGTTGGAAGATAACCCGGACGATTCCGCCGACGTGTCCGAGTACGAGAAAGAAGCTTTGGCGCTGGCCGGGGCGACTATTGCCAGAACTGTCGACCGGGGAGGCCTACTCCCGGGAACGGAGAAGCCGCACCCGGCGGCAAGTACCGATCAAGCCACCGCAATCCTCGCCCGAATGCGAGCACGCGCCGAAGCCACATGGCGGAGAGCTGACGCAAAGACCAAGAAGCTGCTCGACTGGATCGCCAAGACCTGTTTCCCTGACGGCCACTGGAACGACGAGCGGGTGGTGGTTTTCACGGAGTACCGCGCCACCCTCAACTATCTCGAGGAGATCCTCACCGCTCGGCGTAGGCAATGGCCCGCTATGCGGGGGCGAATTGAGGTGTTCCATGGAGGTCTCGAAACCGAGGAGCGGGAGCGGATCATCCGGGAATTCAATTACAACCCCCGCAAGACGAGGGTTCGGGTTCTGCTCGCTACAGACGCGGCCGCAGAGGGGATTGATCTTCACCGGGCGTGTCATCGGCTGGTGCATATCGAAGTGCCGTTCAATCCGAACCGGATGGAGCAGAGAAACGGCCGGGTTGACCGGCACGGCCAGAAGTCTCCTACGGTCGACATATTCCATTTCGCCGCCTCAGGCGCCGTCGACGATGACCCCGTTGGCTACGACCACTCCTTTCTGCTGCGCCTGGCACAAAAGGTCAACGACATCCGCGATGACCTAGGCGTCGTCTCATCAGTGCTGGCTGAGCGCGTTGAGGCTCGCATGCTGCGCCTTGGTGACCACAAACTCGACGTCGATGATCTGATCGAACTAAAGCGCGACCAGGCGAGAGTCGACCTGGAACGCCTCAAACGGCAGTTCTCGGCTGAGATCGGCAACGTTCGTCGCCTGTACAGAGGGAGCGTGGCACAGCTAGATCTAGCCCCTGGCAACGTTCTGCGAGCCGTTCAGGTGGCCTTGCGTATCGAGAGTCAGCCTCCGCTGCGGGAGACGTCCTTGCAGAGAGCCGACGGCCCCGTACCGGTACTCGAGGTGGGCGATCTCAGTGGCACATGGGGTGAGACGCTGGTGGGCCTGCACAATGAGGTTGAGAACTTCAGGCTCCCGGTCACGTTCGACCCGGCTGTGGCATCCGGGCATGATGACGTCGCCTACCTTCATGTGGGTCACCCGTTCGTTGCTCGTTGCCTCCGCGTGTTGCGAGCCCAGGTGTGGGGAGCGGCGGTCGAGCGGAAGATCAACCGGGCCGCCGTGCGATTCGCAGAGATCGACGATCCGGTAGTCGTAGCACATGGCCGCGTTGTGGTGAATGGCGCTGATGGTTCCACTCTTGACGAGGTCATAGAGCCAGCAGCAGTCCGAGTAGGTGGCCGCCAACGGCGCCTAAATGTTGGACAGACTCGCGCAGCCTTGGCCTCAGCGAGTACACGATCGGTCCCGGACTACATTCGGGACCGGTATGTGGATCAGTGGCAACGGATCCGGCAGCCTCTTGAGCGGGCCTTACGGGTCCGGGCTGAGGAGATCCGCGAGCAGCGGGGCCGGGCGATCGATGCCAAGCGCGAGGCTGAAGAGCGGCGTCTAAGGGGGACACTGGAGGATCTCAAATCGAGCATCCAGCGTCGTCTAGATGAGCTAGAGCGCTCGGACAGCACGGAGCAGTTGCGCCTGTTCGATACTGAAGAACGCAGGCAGTTCGACGCCGACGTCTGCGCTCTCCGGGATCGTGTCGGCCGGATCGACACTGATATTGACACGGAGATTGGCACTCTGCGTCGCCGTTATGCCGTGCGGGATGTCAACTGGTTTCCGGTAGCGGTGGAGTTCTTAGTCCCGATGGGGAAGAACTAGTGTCGACCAGCCGCCGCGTTGTGCAACAGCACGAGGACTGGCTGAACCTTGCTGACGCGGAGGATCCGTGGTTCGCGCTGCCCGCCCTCAGGCGTGCATTCCCGAATGGTCTGGATCCCACGCCAACCGAAGTGCGCGCGGAGCACAAGGCCCGCTGGTACGGCGACGAAGATGAGGAGTCGGCCCGACTTGCCGACGACCGCACGAACTACATCGAGTGGCTGCTGAAGGAGGTGCTCGACTGGGGGAACGACTACCTGTCAGGCTCGGCTTTGCCTGCCGCACTCGCGGACGGAGTCACACGATACGACGTGACCGTCGTCGCCTCCGGCGTCTACCAGCCGACGGTGGTACCTCCAGTAGGAATCTTGGGCGCCCCGACCGATGGCAACGGCCTCACACAGCGGCCGCGCGTGCTGGTCTTCTATCTGCCAGCCGGAACCGACCCGCGTGCGCGACCTGCGGGTGACAGCTGGTCCGCGACATGGGTGCAACGCGCGGCGCTCTCCTGCAGGGCTCACCGGGTGCCCCTGGCACTCGTAACCGACGGCGACCACCTCACTCTCGTCCACGCGCGGGAGAGAGAAGCCACCGGCTGGGGCACATGGAGGGCGTCAGAGTTCGCAACGGAGCCTGTGCATCTGAACTCGTTCCGCTCCATGCTGCACGAGAGGCGGTTTGTCGCCGTTCCGGACTCGGATACACCTGAATCACTCCTGGTGGAGTCAGCAGCTGCGCAGCACGAGGTCACCGACCAGCTTGGTTCCCAGGTGCGAAGGGCTACCGAATTGCTGGTCAACGCAGTGTCGCGGGCCAACCTAGAACGGAATGGCACACTTCTGGCCGGCGTCGAACCTCACGAGGTATACGAAGCCGCGGTGACCGTGATGATGCGCATCGTGTTTCTCCTCGTGGCCGAAGAAAACGGTCTGCTGCCCGTAGACAACCCTCACTATCAGAGTCTCTACTCGATCCGAACTCTGCGTGAGACGTTGCAACAGGAACGGTTCGCCAACCCCGAGGCTCTTGAAACCCGCACGACGGCCTGGCACCGGCTGCTGGCCACCAGTCGGGCCACGCACGGCGGTGTCCACCACAACGAACTTACGGTGCCAGCCTACGGGGGAAGCCTTTTTGACCCCGACCGGTTCCCGTTCCTGGAAGGCCGCTCGGCTCGTAGTAGCTGGAAGGTGACCGCGGGCACACCGATCGGCGTCACCGATCTCGATGTGCTGGCCATGCTCGACGCTCTATTAGTGCTCCGTTTCAGAACCGGTAGGGCTGGCACAGACACCCGCCGCCTGTCATACCGGAATGTCGACGTTGAACAGATAGGTCATATCTATGAACGTCTACTTGACCACGACGCGGTACGAGCCAACCATGTTGTGCTCGGCCTCACAGGCAAACCAGGTGAAGAGCCCGAGATCGGGCTACCCGAACTCGATGCCAAGCTGATCGACGGCAAAGAGCCGTTAGTCGCGTGGATCAGTGGAACGCAAGCAGCCAAGGCTGGCCGAAAAGTTGGCACACCAAAGCAGGTAAGGAAACTTCTAGAGGCACCGATCGATCCACGGCGTCGAGCGAGTCTGATCCAAGCCTGCCAAGGTGACGAGCAGTTGGCCAGACGACTACAGCCGTTCGCGAACCTACTACGACTCGACCTCCGGGACCGACCCCTCGTTTTCCTACCTGGATCCGTATATGTGACCGAGACCGGCTCCCGACGCGATAGCGGGACGGCCTATACCACGAAGGAACTGGCGGACGAACTCGTCGAGCACACCCTCGCTCCGCTGTGCTATTCGCCAGGTCCTCAAGACACATCCGACACGAGACACTGGCGGATCAGATCCTCGACGAACATCCTCGACCTCAAGGTTTGCGACCCTGCGGTCGGGTCGGGAGCCATCCTCGTGGCCGCCTGCCGATATCTGGCCGACCGTCTCATCGAGGCCTGGAAGTCAGAGGGCGATCCTCGGGCTACTGACACCGTCACCGCAGCGGACGACCCGAACCGGCTTGATGTCGTGGTTGAAGCCCGCCGCCAGGTTGCGGAGCGCTGCTGCTACGGCGTCGACCGCAACCCCATGGCCGCAGAAATGACCAAACTATCGATGTGGCTCACCACCGTGGCCAAAGAGCGACCCTTTACGTTCTTGGACCACGCCATCAAGTCCGGTGACAGCCTCTTGGGAATCTACGACCTCGACCAACTCCGCTACCTCCATTTCGACATCGGAGCCGGGAGAAGGCGGCCCACCCCGATTCCGGGCTTTTCGCCGGGAGGCGACGCCGTCCGAGCTGTTGACCGCCTCGTCGACAAAGCGTTAGACATGCGACAGGAAATGCACAGCATTGAAACGATCGGCCCAGCCGATGTTGAACGCAAACAGAAACTTCACTACGACAGCGAAGGCCGCCTGTCCACGTTGGTGGCCATAGCCGACGTGCTCACCGGTGCCGCTCTGAACGCAGCAGGAGAAAACGATCCCAAGAAGGCAATGACCCGTCGGATAGAAGGCGACGCCGGAGTCATCGTGGAATTCGTTGGCGCTCTCGGTACCTCCGCGGAGAACCAGGCCCTGCGTCGTGTCCACGATCGAGCTCAGGCAAGTATGGAACACGGACGGCCCGACCGTGCTCCGGTCCGTAGCCCGTTCCACTGGCCGATCGAGTTCCCCGAAGTCTTCAACAGACCCCCGTCTAGGACCTCCGGGTTTGACGCTATTGTCGGGAACCCACCATTCATGGGCGGTCAGAAGATCACGGGTACAGCCGGTGTCGACTACCGAAACCATCTCATCGCCTGGATCGCAGGCGGAACGAGAGGATCGGCTGACCTCGTTGCCTACTTCTTCCTGAACGCGACCCGAGTAGCCCGATCCTTCGGTCTGCTTGCCACCAACACCATCGGACAGGGCGACGCCAGCCAGGTAGGTCTTACGCGGATAGTCGATGCAGGATGGACCATCCACCGAGCTGTCTCATCGGTAAGGTGGCCCGGCGACGCTACGTTGGAGATTGCCAAAGTTTGGGGGACCGTCCACCCTTGGGACAGCGAGCCGCTCCTGGACCAGCGGCCGGTCATCGGCATAGACGAGATGCTCTACCCTCATTCACGGTCGGGGTGGCGTAAACAGCGCCTCGCCGCCAACGCCGACAGATCTTTTATTGGCTCCTATGTTCTCGGAATGGGATTCACCATGAGCCCCGAGAAGGCAGAAGCCCTCATCGACATGAATCCCCGCAACGCCGACGTGCTGGCACCTTACCTAGGAGGCAAGGACCTCAACCAGTCGCCGAGTCATACGGCTCCGCGATGGATTATCAACTTCTTCGACTGGCCGGAATACCGAGCCCGCCGATACCCCGACTGCTTCTCGATCGTCGAAGACAAGGTCAAACCTGAGCGGCAGGAACGCAAGCCAAACGGCGAGTTCAAGAAGCGAAAGCCGTTACCTCAGCTCTACTGGATCTATGCGGAGAAACGTCCGAAGCTCTACCGCACGATCAAGCCGCTCAACAGGGTCTTAGCCCTATGCCAAACAAGCAAGGTCCAGCTACCGGCGTTTGTACCGACAGGACAGGTGCTCGCGCATAAGTTGGTGGTCTTTAGCCTTGACGACTACTTTTGTTCGGCGTTCTTTCGTCGGGTCTTCACTGGCGATGGGTGCTCCGGCACGGGAGTTCGATGCGAAACGACCCCGTATATACCCCATCCGATGTGTTCGAGACGTTCCCACAGCCGCCGCATAGCGACAGAGTCACGTCTGCTGGCGATAGGTTGGATACGCATCGTTCCCGTCTCATGGTCGAGCACAACTTGGGGCTGACCGACGTTTATAACCTGGTACATAACCGCTACGGACGCTCCGACGCTGCTATTCGACAGGTCCGGGACCTGCACGTGGAGTTGGATGTGGCGGTGCGCGACGCGTATGGGTGGTCGGATCTGGACCTGGGACATGGTTTCTATCAGGTGCGGGGACAGGGAGATCGGTTCACTTTCTCGCCGGAGGCTGGTGATGAAGTGCTGGACCGCTTGTTGGAGTTGAACAAGGTCCGGTACGAAGCGGAGGTTGCTGCCGGGTTGCATGAATCCGCTAAGGAGGTTTCGGTCACCACGACTCAGCTTGCGAATCAGGGTTCGTTGCTATGGGGTGGGCGGTGACCGGCCAGGTTCAGGGCGCGGTGCCGACTCCTTGGGATCTGCGTACGGACCTGGTTGGGAGGGTCACAGCCGATCTGTTAGGCCCTCTCGACGGTGACAACGAAGTCCTCCTGGGTTATCGGATGCGTAACGGACGCTGGTCGTCACCGGGACGGGTACGCGATCGGTACTTGGTTGGGATGCTGGCCCCGAAGGGAACGGTCGCACTGGATCCCGAACGCGACGACGATGTTGGACCGGAGGACGGCGATGGCCCTGAGAGAAGTGTTCAGGATGGCCGTAGTCCAAGGCTGGTTCTGTCGCAGTCGTCAATGGGCTTATCCGTTGTAGTTGCCGACACGGTCGATGTGCTAGTGGCGCGGTGTCGCTGGGGTCATTATCTGCGGGAGTTCCACACTCAGGCGGATGGGTCCCGAGCTCCGGTGTGGGTTCGACATCCCAGAACGGTCGACGTGGTCGTGCCTTTGGCCGCTGGCGAGTTCGGACCGCTGGCTGTCAACGGAGAAGGGATCGTACTGCGGGGCCGGATCACTGCTTCGGGGAACGGACCGTGGCTGGTGACGGTGTTCTTGTCGAACGAACAGACCCAGGTTGAGCGCAACAAGGACAGCCGCTGGATGTTCCAGGCTGGTTTCTCCCTGTCTGCCGCCGACGGTTCTGATGCCTTCCTGGGCCGCGACCAGGTTCTGACGGGTTCCGTGGCTGTTCCAGATTGGGAACGGGTCGAAGTTGCCCAGTTAGACATGCAGTATCGCGACGTCGTGGAGTTTGGCGTAGGGCACGGGGTTGGGATCGAGGTGGAGGTGTCTGCCACAGATCCGCGCCGTGCGGTTCGTGTCGGAACGGCCATCATTCCGAAGTATGAGGTATGGCGCACCGACGCCCCTCATACGGGTGCGGTTCCTCAACTGTCGGGTCTGGTCACAGACATGAAGTTGCTGTCTGAGCTCGGACCCAAGGAACTCCGGACAGCTCTTGCGCCCTTGACTGCCGGTTACAGAACTTGGCTCGACGAAGAGCTCGCCCGTGTTGGTGATCCCGCTACCAGGCTTGAGGGACACGAGGAGACTGCCCGCCTTACAGTCTCTGAAGCCAAACGGGTGGCCGATGCGGTAGCCGACGGGATCGACCTGGTGTGCACAGACCCGGATGCCTTGGACGCGTTCCGGTTCGCCAACCAATCCATGTGGCGCCAGCGTATCCACACTGTTGCTATCGACGCTCGCCGCCACGACCCCGAACTGAGCCTGTACGAGGCGGTCACCGCATCTGACTGGCCTGCTAACCGATCATGGCGACCGTTCCAACTGGCGTTTGTCCTGTTGTGTATCCCGTCGCTGACCGACCCCGCTCATCCGGAGCGAAACGACAGGGACGCCTTGGCTGATCTGCTGTTCTTTCCGACTGGCGGTGGCAAGACTGAGGCTTATCTCGGGCTGGTGGCATACACACTCGCCATCCGGCGGATGCAGGGTGTGGTAGGAGATGGCGAGGACGCCGTTGACGGCCGAGACGGTGTGGCCGTACTAATGCGTTACACCCTGCGGCTGCTGACCGCCCAGCAGTTCCAGCGGGCAGCGACTCTCATGTGCTCAGCGGAGTTGTGGCGCCAACATCGCGCCAAACGCGACGTGCGCTATGCGGGTGCGCCGTTCCGACTCGGTATGTGGGTTGGAGGTTCAGTTTCGCCCAACAAGGCCGCGGACGCGAAAAAGTTCGCCGAGGATGCCAAGCAAGGGGGCTTCGGTGGCGGTCAGGCGACACCAGTCCAGTTAACTGATTGTCCCTGGTGCGGACGGCAGATCGACCCCAAGACAGACAGCCGCTTCGACCCCGTACTTGAGCGATTCCTGCTGTTCTGCGGAGATAAGGAGTGCTCATTCACGGAGCGGAAGACCAACGGCGAGGGCATCCCTGTTGTGACTGTGGACGAGGAGATTTATAGGCTTGTTCCGTCGTTCGTGATCGCCACAATTGACAAGTTTGCTCAGCTCCCCTGGAATGGAGCAACCTCAACGCTGTTCGGACGCGTGGTGTCCCGCTGTGAGCGCCACGGATACCGCAACCCGGACCTCGACCAGTCACATCAGTATCAGTGGAAAGAACGTGACTCCCATCAGCGGCGCCACTCGCATCCCCCTGCCAGCACCGTGCCTACTGTTCGGCTGCGGCCGCCTGATCTGATTATCCAAGACGAGATGCATCTGGTCACCGGACCGTTGGGCACTATGGCAGGCCTCTACGAAACCGCGATAGACAGGCTTTCTTCCTGGACTTACAACGGACAGCTCGTCCGCCCGAAGGTTGTCGCGTCGACTGCTACGACCCGCAGGGCTCGCGAGCAGGCTTGGTCGGTGTTCTGGAGGAACCTCCGGATCTTCCCGCCGCCGGTCCTCGACGTGGGCAGATCGTTCTTTGCTGAGCAGGTACTGCCGGGTCCCCAAACGCCGGGACGCCTCTATATGGGGATATGTGCCCACGGCGAGCGACTGAAGCAAGTGGAGTTGAGGGTGTTCGCATCTGTTATGGCTGCAGCTAAGGCGATCTGGGACGAACTCGGCTCCGAAGGTGTGAGGGCAGACCCGTGGATGACCACCGTGGGGTACTTCAACGCGGTGAGGGAACTCGCCGGCATGCGCCGTATGGCCGAAGATGAGCTTCGCACAAAGTTACGCAGAACCAGATTCACCGAGGGCCTCGCGAACCGCCCGTCCGTTGAACTCAAGGAGCTGACCTCACGGGTGTCCGCTGATGACATCAAGACAATCCTGCGCCAGCTGTTCGTAACCCACGAACCCGAACCATCGGAGCCCCAGACCGGCAAAGACAAGGACTCGGAACCGCGCGAACGACCGGTCGATCTGCTACTGGCGACCAACATGATCTCGGTCGGTGTGGACGTTCCACGTCTCGCGTCGATGATCGTCGTCGGCCAACCCAAGGCCACAGCGGAGTACATCCAGGCTACATCGAGGGTCGGCCGCGATCCTAAAGGGCCGGGACTCGTAATCACCCTTTACAACTGGGCTCGGCCACGCGACCTATCACACTATGAGACATTCGTCCACTACCACGCCACCTTCTACCGACATGTCGAGCCTCTGTCGGTCACGCCGTTCTCCCAGCGGGCCCTCGATAAGGGCCTCACCGGTGTGTTGGTATCCGCGGTGCGCCACAGCCATGGCGACTGGAACCCGAACCCTTCGGCTAGAGAACTCAGCCGGCCGGACCAGCGAATAGCCTCAGATGTCCAAGCGATCGCGGAACGTGCCAGTTCGGTCACTGGCGACCTATCGACCAAAGATCTGGTAACCGCGATGGCAAACAAACGTCTTGATGCATGGGATCGGGAGACCCAACTACGTCAACACCTGTCTTACGCCAAGCGCACGGCCACCGACGTGGCCCTACTCTTGAAGCCGGAAACGGGCGACTGGGACATGTGGACCTGTCCGAACTCTCTGCGTGACACCGAAGTGCAAGCGAATCTGCAGATCAGCGAACACGACCCCTCGTACGAGTCCCTCAGCCAACCACCGATCATTCTCGGTCAACCTGCCAGCTTGTTGCGACCGGTCACCGCCGCCGATGACGACATCCGAGAAGCGGTCGAAGCGGACGAGGCCGCCACCACCACATGAGCCCCACTAGGTCAAGGAACACCTACAAGTCACGACGGGTCGGTGGCGTCCGCCCGTCACAGATGATCCACACATACGGCCCCGGGGCGGTGATCGACCTGCCACGGCTGTCGGTCATCCTCGCTGGCACCGATACCTGGGACATCAATTTCACGGAGCGGATCCTCGAACCCCGACTGGTCAGGTCCGTAAAGACGATTCCCGGCTGTAACCAGGTTGCTGAGTTCCGTACTCCTCCGTGGGAGGAAGAAACCGCGAACGCGTTCGACGATTGGGCCCGCATCGGCGTCCCGGTCTACCCATTCCCCCGATGGCTGCGCTGTACCCGCTGCGACCTGCTGTCGACGGTTGATAGTCGTCTCTTCGAACTCAACGTCCCCGTGTATCGACCTGACTGGGCCCGCTACTACCACGACAAGTGCTACGGCCGCCGTCCCACCGCGGTACCCGCCCGCTTCCTCATTGCTTGCCCGGCTGGCCACCTAGACGACTTTCCCTGGGAGGAGTATGCGCATGGTGGTAAGCCATGTCCGGACGGTCCAATCCTTGAACTCAAGGAGGTCGGGAAGGCCAGCCGAGCCACAGACGTGCGGGTCGTGTGTAAGACCTGCGATGCCACCCGGATTGCACAGGATGCGTTCGGCCTAGACGCCGACAAGCACCTCCCGCGTTGCCGGGGTCGGCACCCACACCTACATCGCTTCGATACCGCCTGTGAGGAACCCACCAGAGCGCTGCTACTCGGCGCGTCTAATGGCTGGTTCTCCGTCTACCGGTCCGCTCTATCGATCCCCACCGTGACGGGTGAGATCGAACAGAAAGTCGCAGAACACTGGGACCACCTCGAGGACATCGAAGAACGCGGCGAGTTGGCATTCATACTCAAGAGGCTCATGAAGGGTGCAGGAGAGAGACCGCTCCGATGGCTGCTTCGCTACGACCCAGATGATGTATGGACAGCCATCGTCGACCGGCGCACCAGCGGCGAACCCGGTGCCGGACCCGAGGACCTGCGCGGTCCCGAATGGGCCGCATTCACTGCCGCGGTGCCTCCACAGTCCGACGACTTTGAGGTACAAACGCTCGATATCCCTGACGGGTTCAGGGTCACGCTCGACCATCCAGTTGCCGTCAGACGGCTCAGAGAAGTCCTAGCCCTGTGCGGGTTTACACGTATTGATGGACCCGATGCATCGCACCCACACCGGATCGCACCCATCTGGAAGGAGCCTCAGTCCTGGCTACCCGCCGCCGAAGTCCGAGGCGAAGGAATACTGATCCGGCTTCCGGAAACGCGAGTCGAACAGTGGGAGGCAAGCTATCGGACCACCGAGCGGTATGAGTACCTACGCCAAGCTGTCCGTAACTGGCGCACCCGCCGAGGACTCGACCCCGATGGAGGACTACCGCCCGCCCGGTTCATACTGCTACACACGCTGTCGCACATGCTGATTCACCAGGTCGCTCTCGAGTGCGGATACTCCACCGCATCGATAAGGGAGCGCCTATACAGCCGAGAATCAGGTAGCCCTACGGGCCCGCCAATGGCCGGCGTTCTCCTGTACACGGCCTCCCCCGACTCTGAAGGTACGCTCGGGGGCCTTGTCGCTCTTACAGCACCCAATCGGCTCGCCTCGGTACTGAGAGAAGCGAGAACCCGGGCCAGGCTGTGTTCTACTGATCCCATGTGCGCAGATCACCACGCCGGCGACCTAGGCGACACTCTCCACAACGCCGCTTGCCATGCCTGTCTCTTCGCTCCCGAGACGTCCTGTGAAGCCGGCAACCGCCACCTCGACCGAGCAGCCGTCGTCCCCATCCTCGGCCAGCAAACAGGCAGCTACTTCACATGACCGATCAGCTGACCCGAGCGACGGTCCAAGCTGCTATTCACGTCCCCGCGGAGCTCCTGGCCGCCGGAGCTGTAGCAGTGGCCAACAGGCCCCGTTGGTCACCCAAATCACAGGATTTGTTAGTCACCGCGAACCCCGCCGCTAACTACCGTGAGCATGCCCGAGCCATCGGACATGCATGGTCACATACCCCGGATGTCTCCGGAGCCGCGGTCGCGGCTGCCATGCGGGCCGCAGCCAAGACTGCCAAGGCGGTAAGGACCGAGTACAGCACCAGCCTGGTCTGGACTGGACCCACTACCGAAGCCCTGGGCCTACGATCCACACGATCCGTTCTCAACGCACTCGTGGCCAACGCCACCGAAAGCCTCATACTGGTGTCCTTCGCCACCCACAACGTCGGTGATCTGACAACGGACCTCTCCAACGCTGCAGCGAGGGGAGTCGAGGTGACCATCATTCTCGAGACGCCGGACGATCCCGGCGGTCCGCTCGATATCGGACCAACACACCCACTTGCGCCCCTCAGGGGCACCGCCACTTTCTACCGGTGGCCCGACGAAACCCGCCGAGCGCACTTCGCAACAACCGCCCGCCTCCACGCGAAGTGCGTCATCGCCGACCGTACATCCGCGCTCATCACCAGCGCGAATCTGACCAGCGCCGGGATTAACGACAACATCGAACTCGGCATCTTCATCGAAGCAGGGCCGCTTCCGGGGCAACTCGCCCATCACATCCGACTACTAATTGAGCAAGGAACTCTCGACGTTTCGTAGAGATTCACATTCCTACCCGGACAGGCTGCAGCGCATGGTCAGTGCCAACAAGGCCCTGTCCACCCAGCCAGAGTCCACTCCGCCTCGCGTAAAGAAGTCTCCAGGCGATCGAATACCTGTGGCGGCGTCGTTGAAGCCCCAGGTAGTGTGACATCCATGGTGATCGAGTAATGGATCCGACGCTGACGGACGGCTATCCACATACCATCCGCACTGCGTTACTTACAGGAAGTATCGCTGTTGCTACCACCTGATAATAGTACTGCCGAAAGGTCGTCACGCCAAGTTATGAACTCATACTTACTAGGCTCTACCTTATGCAGAGCGTTGGACATACGTCTTAGAACAGGTCGTAGAGTACTACTCAGGCGATAGTTGTTGGCTAGAATCTCCCTGAGTCGCGCGATCTGATCTATTCCCGTTTCTCCATTCTTGGCTAACTCAACTAGGTTTTTGAGCAGGCCGTGAGCAGCTTCAATATTGTCCTCTGTCTTTGCATCACGAATTAGCTCTGTAAGTACATTGATTCCGCTCCCGACGCGCGCGAGCTGATCTACATAATCGTCTGTTACGTTCTCCATTTCAGATATCGGTTTCTCTAGGCGCTTCGCAAGACGTCGAATAACTAGAACCCGCGCCGCCCCTGGATTTGGTACCGTGCTCTTGGCCTGTAGCTCACTTGTGGCCATAGTTGTGACTTCGGCAGTTTCATGAAGAAGATCTGTGAGTGCACGTATTGCTGTATTGAATAGTGGGATAGCCTCTTCAGCTTCGGCAAGGAGCTCCATTAATCCTGGAGGGTCATCGGAGATGTCGTCAGCAGACAGATTGTCGAGCGGGGCCTCTGCTTCAGATGTGAGAACAGCCTTGAAAGCACTCACGATGTCTTCTGCTAACTTAGCAATCGCCTTCCGTACACTGTTAGAATTCATGTCTTCAAAGCGCAGATCCCCCCATCTGAAGTATTGTCGTTTTGCAAGTTCCACGGCGACCTCGTCGTGAGGATTGTCAAGCCCTGGTGTCCGCATATATAGGATAGGGATGATTAGGTCATTGCGGTCTAATGACTGCTCACCCTCTAGAAATACGAGAACCTCTTCTCGGCACAATTTGCTCTTTAGGAAGGAAGGTGTGATTATTGTTATAAGCAGCGTAGAACCGTCCAAGGATTCGCCAATTCGCGCTCGCCATTGCTGTCCATAAAAGATATCACGTCGGTCATGAAAGATCTTGAAGGGTACGCCCATTTGCATATGAACTTCTGCTTCTAGACGACGCCTTAACTCAGTGATCCGGCCGTCTTCGTAGTCATCGTCTTGTTGTGCGTAACTCAGAAACGCACCAAAGCGAGCATCTCGCCCATTTTGTGACATCACATGAGTCTAGTCGAAATCTTGGAAGTTCAGCCGGTAATGGCGTCTGGCGCAGTGGCAGAGGTGTGGCCGGCGTTAGGTCTGGGCCAGGGATCGTGGTCTCAAGCGGTGCCGAAGCGTTGGAAGCAGAAGGTCTTCCGCCGTCCATCTCTATTCGCACCGTGTTCCTTCACACGGGAGCCCGTCAGTTTCCTACCGCCTCGGTGGAACCAGATGGTCAGTCCTCCGGGTAAGGCTGATACGCGAGGTCGAGGGCTGCGGCTACCTCAGCGGCTTCCAGCGGGGACGGCGGACCATAGGTTGGGTCGTACTGTCCACGGATGGCACCGCAGAGGATGGTGAGTACCTGATCAGCCGCCGTCCCTTCGTCGGGTTTGACATATGTAGGACGGAGTTGGTGTATCGGGATGTATTGCTCACGGAACTTTGCCGGATCGGCACACCAGTCGCTGCTGTCCCGGTTGATGTTCAGTAAGGCAGCTGAGAACACTTCGACCCGCAGTCCGTGGAACGGTATTGTCCTGTCACCGCTCACCAGGATAGGTTCGGGCCCGAAAGCCGCGTACGCTTTGGATAGGGCTTCAAAGCTGTCGATTGTGCCGGCAACGAAGGCCCGGAAGGCGTTCTGGTCAGCGAAGCGCAGAACAGTCATCGCCGCGAGTGACATCTCCCACACCGAGGGTGGGAGTGCGGGTGGTGCGGGGGCTGTTGATGCGGTGGCGTAGACGTGTACGGCTTGTTGCTAATCCCGCAGAGCGCAGGTCTCAAGGTCAACCACCAGACGCAAGATTTGAAGGCTGCGCGGGTCGGCAGGCTCGGTGAGTCCCGCTTCTCGCAGGGCGTTGGCGAAGAAGTCGGATGTGTCAATCTGGGTCGTAGCGGGAAGGGAGATGTGAATGTCCGCCAAGCGGCGCAGATAGCCGTCGGCTTTGAACTGGGGGCCGTAAACAGTCCGCACCACCTCACACAACTCCCCGCGGTTGACACCGACTATCACCACAACCCGTTCGACGGCAAAGAGGTGGTGGATGTCTGCCAAGGCTTCGAGGGCGTAGCTAGGGGGGCAGCGGTCTAGTTCGTCAATAATCAACACCAGTCGTCCGTGTCCGGCTGCTGCTGACTCCAAAGATTGGCGAATCGAGGTGGCAGCCCGCCGTTGTTCCCTCCATGAGTCGTAACGGGGATCTGGCACCGCGCCCCGCAGAGCGGTCGCCAGGCGGGTCCTCGCCGCGGCGAGGTGACCTGCGCCGGGGTCGGTGATACCTTCCGAAAGAGCGCCGAGCAGGTCGAGGGCCGGCCGCTGTGTGTGCTGCGCCGCCCAAGCGTCGAACTCGATGACGGTCTCTCCCCGGCTCCGCAGATCGGCTGCGCACATCCGCAAGAAGGCCGTCTTGCCAGACCCCCAGCCCCCATCGACCATCACGGTCGCCGGCCCAGCCAGTGTCACGACCCTGTCGGTGAGTCCTACGACGTGTGATCTACGGCCCAGCAGATCCTTGGCGAATGGGTCCGCGGGGTCCGGGTCAAACGCTGGTGGCCGGATGCTCCGACTCCCCATTGGTGCGGTGCCGTCTGACTGAGTCTCCGCTTCTTGATTTCCCCTTACGTAAACCTTGAGTAATACGTCAGGTATACCCTGACCTTGAGCATGGACCACTGCCCCGCCCGCAGCTAACCCGAGAAACACCCGTGCGATCATGAACTCCAGAATGTGCGACGTCGTGAGCGTCCAGGAGAACACGGCAAGGTCGGCCCACGGGGTGAACACGAACGACATCGCCAAGGCCCGGAGCGCTACCTTCCAGCCCGCTGCTGGCTCACCGTTGGGAGCCGACACGACCCGACCCCAAGGGTGCCAAATCTCAAACGCGATAGCACCCACACAGAAGAGTGCAGCGAAGATCCGGAGGACAGCTACGACCGGCAGACCGACACCTGCAACGGCAACCGCCGCTTCGATGACCAGCAACCATCCGACACCCCAGAAGGCTGTGACCGCTACGGCCCGCCATCCAACGCGGCGGCTCAGACTCCGGAAGGGAACATCCGGGCCGAGTCTCCGCGGAGCGACCAAGGTGGTTAGCAGTTGAACGGATCCAACAAGCACCGCTCCCACCCCGGCAGCAAGGTACTTCGGGGTGCCCGAGTAGCTCAGGCGAAACGGATTCTGCCACCGGCCTACCCCCAGAATCTGCAAGTCGCACGTAACGAGACAAAGAGCTTGACCCTCTTCGACCGTCAGGTAAGCGAGAGTAAAGGCCACCGTTGCCAGGGCCACCAGAAAGAACAAGGCAACCACCAAGAACGTGCGCTCTTCGCGGTCAGGCCCGAACCGAGCAACCCGTCTCGGGAGGTCCGCCCCGTACCCGAACCCGAACACGATGACGAACCCAATAGGCACGAGAGCAGCGACCAACGCCTCCCGCGCTTCTGACGCAGGACGCCCATCGACGAAGACAAGAGCAATAAAGCCGCCCAGCACCGCCAAGCCATAAAGGCTCAGGAAGTTCTTGTACCCACGCAAGCCGAAAGTCGATGTGGGGCGTGCCATGCTCCAAGGACGTTACCCGGGATGGCCGCCCACACTGATGCCCGCAGTCCAGGGCAGGTAATGGTCTCATGCTTGCCTACCGACGCCTTACCAAGCCCAAGCCGATACCCAGGAAACTCTGTCGGTGATCGTCGAGAGTTCCCCAGTCTCGATCAGAGAAACTCCCCACCCTGTCACCCCAAGCGGCCCTGCTGGCCGAGAGCGAGGCTCCGCCGCGTGCGTACAGCGTGACCTCTTTTGGTGGGTGCTACACCACTCGTTGGGTCATCAGTCCCACGATCGCGCCGAAGCCCATCTTGTATGTCGTGGAACATACGTCGGCGGCAGCCCTGACCTGGTCCGAGTCGCCGCCGAACAGAGCCAACAGCACGTTCAAGGCCAGCGCCAGGAGCGTTAGGGCGACGACCGTAGAGAAGACCAGCATGAAGCGTGGCGTCAGCTGGCCCCGCAGGGTCTCGTTCGCTCGCTCTCGATTCTGACTGGGTCCTCGACTGTTCATACTTAGATATACTGCCCAAATGGGACATTGGTCCGAGAATCTTGTTGAGGAGTTCACTCGGCGCTTCGGGGGAAACTCTGATCGACGTCTGATCGTGGAGTTGCTTGCCCAGGCCGGAACAGAGATCGAAGTGTTGGCGGGTCGGAGCTTCCACCAGCCACGCCGAGCTACGGCGACCATCAACTCAGGTGGGTTGCCCCTGGTTGACGTACCAGACTTGCAGGTCGGGTCCATGGAGACTACGGCTGGGGTATGGGCGGTACCCGACCCCGTCAACCCCCAGATTGCAACAACCCTGCAAGTCGTGCCCATCGACTCTCCGGTTCGTAAAGCTATGTCCGCCGCCGACGCCCTCTGGGTTGCTGGCCAGCTCATCGCCGAGGCCTCACGGACCGGTGCGCTCAAAGGTGACCACGTCCTTCACTGGCTTGGCACGCTCTTCGACCCCGAGGAGCGCAAGGACCTGTTTCGCCTCGTGATGGATCCTGCGGTCCGGTTCTACGTCCCGATCCTCGGCACTCTGGCGGAGGGTTGGTGGTTTCAAATTGCCCGCCGCCTCATCTGGGTAACGAGCAAGACGTACGACGAGGGCCGGCTCCTGGAGCTGTTACTGGACGAGGAGACGACAAGCGATGAGGTCCTCCCGCTCGTGGCCACCGAGCCAATCTTGATCGCCGCCCCAATGACGCAACATCCCGTGGAGTGGGCCTTCACTGCTCGTATCTGGACTGACGAGGTCCAGCGTCCGAAGGATCGGCCGTGGAGCGTCCTGGCGGACGCGATACATGGTTACGGCGTGCCGACCATTACTTTGGACCCGGCCTCGACGCCCCAGGAGATCGCCTGCCAAGTGGTCCTGAAAGGATATTGGCACGGCTACATCGGGGCGGATGAGCCAGCACTGGCAGGGGCCGTCGCGGCAGCGTACCCCCAATCGGTACAGCGCATTCAGCGTCATACCAATGCCCCGACCAGAGAGTCCGCAACTGCGATGCTGCTCGAGCAACTGATCCGCCCCGGATTCGACCCAGCGCAAGGCGCAGAGGCAACCCGTCGGTACGTGCGGCGAAAAGCAGGCATCTCCGTGATGGAACACAGGAAACGCGAGGCACCCGACCGCTATCCATGGACGCACGTTGGGATCAGCGAGCGGCGCTTTTACAAACTCTTGCCGCTGTTCGCCGAGAAGATCAATGGCCGTTACGACTACGACCACGGCGACGTCGTAGTTCAGATGAAGGCGCACCTGGACGAGCTGGAACGTAAGCGCGAAATCCGAACACTTACCCTCGATGTCCTCCGGTCGCGTGGCTTCAGCGAGGCTGCCGCGAGAAAGTGGATACAACGGCATGAACCGGAACAAGCGATCGATGCGTGGCCACGCGGTCAGCGACCAGTCGAGGATTCTTGAGCAGCTGACTGTCTAGCGAACAGCTGGCACACGGCGCCCCCTGGACCGTCGTCCAGCGCCTCAGGCATTTGGGTGGCGGCTTCGATGCTGGTCCAACACGCCAACCCAAGCTTCGCGGCCAGCCGTGCCCTTTGTTCAGCGTCGAGAACGCGACGAGATCAACCGAGGTGTCCCTCGCTTTAGACTCGGTGGGTGTCGGAACGGGAGACCGCACCACGGTCTCACGGCCGGGGTCGGTCCCGGAGCCGCCGGGAGAAAGCACGCCCTGGGAGGTCACTACCTCTCGGCTTGAGGCGGCCTGTCCGGAGGTCGCAGCGAAGTTCCTGATTCGAGGGCGGCGTGGCAAATGTCAGTGGTGGTTCCGCCCACGCCATAGGAGTGTTGATTGAAGTTAGATGCTCGGAAACTCTAGTTCGACATTTCGGGAGAAGTTGTAACCTGATCGACAGTCTCTAAGCAAACGTGGACCAGTTTCTATCTGAAGACTTATTACATCCTTGTCTAATCGATGGCTGAATTCATTGCTATCCAGAGTACCTGGGGGGCACCTCAGCCATATCAGGCCACCGTCCTCACGTCGAAGGAGGATATGGACTTGCTTGCCTATCTTTCTTACCGGTATCTCCAACCACCAGACTGGTACTGCCTTGTTTACATTAGCGAAGTGAGTGTTTTGATGATTAAGTAGCTGTTGTCCGAGATAGGAATTGACTCGTGCTATGGCCTCCCGTTTGCCTGACACCGTCTCGAAGCCCTCCTCAATGGCTCATCCGATCAAAGTAATCAGGCTGGCGGGACCGCGCAAGGGCAGTTAGCGGACTGGGCTTGTCAGGGGCTCTGGTGCCTCTCCGCCGCTTAGACTCGGTAGGTGTCGGAACAGGAGAACCTGTCACCCCCGCGGGCTTCTCGAGTGGTGTTGCCGGCGAGCACGCCGTTCGTGGAGATGTTGCGAGAACGGGCACCCGGCCCGGCCGATCCGGCCATCCATTTGGCTTATGGCCGCCTGCTCGAGCAGTTCGAGGAGATGATCGCCCAGGAACCCAGGGCCTGGGAGGGTCTGGATCCCGAAGGGGTACACAAGATGCGGGTGGCCACGCGCCGCCTCCGTTCCGCCCTTCGAGCCTTCAAGAAGGTGCTGCCCGCCTCGATCCGGTCGTTCAACGGCGAGTTCAAGTGGCTGGCGGCCGCTCTCGGTGGTGTGCGGGACCTCGACGTCGCCAGGGGGAACCTCCCCCACTTCCTGTCCGAGATACCTGAGGAGGATGCTGCGCACCTGGACGACTACCAGCAGTATCTGGCCGATCGGTGGCGCGAGGAGCGAAGATATTTGCTGGCCGGCATGGCCAGCCGGCGGTACGGGCGTTTGAAGGAAGGCTTCGCGGAGCGGCTCGAACGGGGTCCGTCTGCGCGCGCTATGGAGACCTTGGGCTCGATCACGGTCGGCGAGGCCGCCCAGCTGCTCATCGGCAAGCGTTACCGGGGGGTGCTGCGCCGTGGTCGTGAGATCACGTCCGCGTCCAGCGACGAGGCGCTGCATGAGCTGCGGATCCGATGCAAGCGGCTGCGCTACCTCCTCGAGTTCTTCCGTCCGACCTATGGCGAGCTGCTCAAGGCGGAGACCACCCGGCTGAAGGAACTCCAGGATGTGCTGGGCGAGTTCCAGGACGCCTGCGTCGCCGGCCAGCTGCTTCGCCGCTACGCCGAAGGCCTACCCGTGCGCAGCGGCAACCGAGCCCAGCTCAACGCATTGGGCCAGCTGATCGCCAGCCAGGATCGCCGGGCTGCCACGCGCCGGGCCGACTTCGCCAACGCATGGGAACGGTTCGATTCCCCGGGTGGTCGAACAGGACTCCTCACTCGCCTGGCGGAGAGCCGGGCCTCGGTCACCCGGGAACACACCTGAGGTCTGAGGAGCATCAGGACGCGGATCAAGGCGGACCATGCGAAGCCCGAGAGGTACGCTCGCGAGCATATTGATTGGTGCTCGAACCGGGTCGGTCCCCACTCGTCGGCTTCGCCGAGAGCACGCCCCGGCACGCATCGCACACCGGACCTCGGTGACCTCAGCATGACGACCACCACGAGGGACTACACCATGACTTTGCCGGCTCATCGGATTTCAGTGGGGAGTGACGGTGACGAGTAGGTCCCAGATGCTCCTATCTTTGTCAAGTCGGGGATGGGCCCGGGTTGAGTTTGGGAGCCAATTCTGGTAGTCGGTGGCGAGATGATGGTTGTGGCCTCGGCCGCGCTCAAGTGCAGAGAGGGGCCCGGGGGCGGGATCAGCTACGACTTCTTGCCGGTGCTCACGACCCTCGTTCCGCTAAGGATGTCTCGTAGGCCTCTACCCCGGATCGGCTTGAACCAGAGGGCTAGGAACAACCCCCCCGTCAGCAGCCCTGTAAACGCTTGCCAACCAAACCAAGCATAAAAAATGGCTGGTAGTGTAAATATACTAAGAAAGCATACCGTTCCGATAGCTCTGACGAGAGCCCTCATCAAACTGGGTGGTCGGTCCGGGACGGCACCAACGACCTTTGTTCGTGTCAGTGTGCGGCCAATACCGCCTCCCCACTTGGCAACCGTTAACCATTCATAAAGAAGCATCAATATAATCGATACCCAAAGTCCTCGTTCGTCAATGAACCCTCCTAACAGAGCGCCAATGCCAGCATGCCAATCTCTTGTAATCTCTCGTGCTCTAATAATCAGCCAGCTGATTATTAGGAGATCGAACAGTGGTACCATCTGCCAGTTAGTGGCAGATGAATCCCCAGTGGTGGGCGGGGAATCCGCAGCGGCAGATGAATCCGCAGCGGGGGTGCGGTATTTGTTCAGGATCCTTGTCCTCGTACTGCCGATAGCTAGCGCAGCGGTAACAATCACGACTGGATATAGGAACCCCTTTGCGGTGTCGTTCGGGAGTGCCGTGAACATGAGTATCGCCACAACAGCAAATATCCCACTTAGCTGAGCCACCTTCTCGACTCGCTGTTGCCATGCTCTGTGGCTCGCACGTAGTTGCTCAGATACTGACGTCTCCCCATCCGATGGATGTGAGATCTGTTGGAAGCCCCAGATCACTGCCAACGGTGTAATCGCGAGATGGAATACGCGTTCCAGCGTCGTGATGTCAGTCCACCCAGCCCCGACCAGCGCAACCGCTGTCAAGAGAAAGCCGCCTCTACCGCCAAAGCGAAGATGGCGATTGTCTCTCCACTTTCTCGTCTCCTGCCAGATCCTGTCCGCTTCTCTGCTAACCCATTGCATCTCGTAAGCTCCCATTTATCAAGCGGCGGGTGTCCGGCAGAAACAGGCCCTCTGGAAGTGGTCGATCGCGCCGCCGAACTCGGCGTCGACGCTGTGGGCGATCTCCGATCTCTGGACCCAAGATCAGATCGAGCAGACTACGCGGGCAGCCAGCCGCGACGCCCCCCCCCCCGGTGGTTGCCTGTCGGGACTGATCGGCGCCCGGGTCCCGCAAACCACCTCAAGAGAGAGCGACCCTCAACTCCACGAGCATATCGTGTTCGCCAACCTGACGCCCGGCGAGACAGCCTCCAGGCCTGCTGATGGGCAGAGGGCCCGCTCCTTCGAGCGTGCGGTCCGACGTCCACAACCGGATGGCGCGGCTGCATAGGCCGCGGAACCGCGTAGCTCACCACGAACCTATCCACAACCGCGACTTGGCCAGTGACTGGCAGGCCCTTGTCGCGATCGCCGGATGGATTTGCCCGGACACAAGGAAGTGGATCGTCGCCAGCAGCAGAACCATGAAGATACTCACCCAACGCCGAGCGATTCTTTAGTTGAGCCGCTTGGTGGACCCTTCCCTGGTCCCTGCAACCAGCGAGCATCGGGGTGTGGCGGTGGGCAACTCCGATGTCGGTGCTGTCGTCGGCACCTTGGGCGGTGGACCCAGCGTCGCAGAGTGGGGTGTTCAACATCGGCGTCGGATCGGACTACGACCGGACCGGCTCTCCGACCACGCCTGGGAGGTGGCGGCCGAGTTGGATCCAGGAGGCACCGGGGTGGCGATACTCACGGCGGTGGACCTGAGCCAGCGGCTAGACGACTAGTAGGGGGATGAGTAGCTCTTGGGGGGTGATGCCGCCGTGGTGGCCTATGTAGGGGCTGGGGAGGTGTTGGGGGAAGATGACTGTTGCCGGTGGGGCTAGGAGGGCCGCGGTCGGGAGTTCGGTGAGGGCGGGGTGTGGGGGGCCTCCGCCTAGCCATTGGTGTAGTTGGTCGGTGCTGACGATCTGGGCATTGGTCCGGCGGGCGATCCGGTGTACGGGTTCGAGGGGTCCGGAGAAGAAGGAGACGCGGCCGTCGCCCCACCATGTCATGCCTTCGGTGAGGGTCTCGTCCAGGTAGATCTTGCCTTCGGGTGGGATGTCGCAGTGGCCGTGGTCGGCTGATCCGATGAGGGTCGTGTCGCTCGGGAAAGATCGTCTGAGGTGTTCCCACACCTGGCCTGTTTGGGAGAGGGCCGTGCTGTAGGCCTGGGATCGTTGGCCGTAGGCGTGGGCGGCTGTGTCCACGGGGGCTGTGTACACGACGGTCAGGCTGCGGTCGCCGTCACCGGAAACGGTCGGCTGGCGGATGTCGAACGGGGATGTGTATCCGTGGCGTTCGGCGCCGCGGCAGACCATGTTGCTCACAGGGGTGTCCAGGAGCTCCGTGGGTTTGAAAATCACCGTTCTGACACCCGCCGCGCTGAGGCGTTCGGGCAGGTTGGGGGTGGGGTGGAAGCCGGCCGGGTCGAGGTCGACGGGCTGTCCGGTTGTGAAGTCCACCCACTCCAGCATGTCCACGACCGCGGGGAGGGTGGGCATCCACTGGGTGTATCCGATCACTCCGTGCTGCATGGGCGCCATTGCCGTGGCCACCGCGGACAGCCCGACCGAGGTGGTGGTGGGGAACGGCGCAATCAGGGCGGCTCGGCGGTGGCGGCGTAGGGTGGCTGCGGCGGGGTGGGAGAGTTGGTGATCGCCGAGGCCGTCGATGATGACGAGCACGTAGTTCCGGGTGTGGGGGATCAGCTCGGCCAGCTCGGGGCGCAGACCGCGGGCCGGGGACCGGCCGGTGAGGCGGATCTCCAGCTCGGCGGCGAGGTTCGCCAGGTTGACGCCGTCGTAGGAAGGTGTCGGGTGATCCATCTTCTGGTCCTTCGGGGTACTGCTCATTGTCCTGAGCCGGGCTTTGACGGCAGCGCGTCGAGCGCCGCGACAGTGCCGGCGTGGCGGACCATGTGTGCTCCGGCTCGGACGGCCACTCGGGCCGCTTCCACGGCGCTGCGGCCCTGGGCGACGGCTGCCGCGAACGCACCGCAGAACGCGTTGCCGGCGCCGGTCGTGTCCGTGGGTCGATGGACTGTCCGGGCCGGGATGTGGGTCACGCCGGTAGCGGTGGCTACGACGCACCCTTCGGGGCCGAGCTTCACCGCGGCCATCCGGGCGCCGGCCGCGACGTAGTCCCGGGCCGCCTGCTCGTGGTCCGGCCCGGCTATGCGTTCGCTCTCCAGCGCGCTGGGCAGGAAGGCGGTGCATTCGGGTATGAGGTCGGTGTAGGCGTCCGGGTCGGCGGCGGCATCTTCTGTGTGCGGGTCGAGGATGATCATCGACCCGGCCTCGGAGGCGAATGCGATCCATGCGGCCTGGTAAGTCACGGGTATGGGCGCGATGTGCACGCACTGGTCCGGCGCCAGATCCGACGTGAAGTCGCCCGGCCTCGGGCAGGTGCCCTGATAGTCACCCGAGCCGGGCTCCCACTCGTACACCGTCTCCCGGGTGGCCGACACGTAGACGCGCTCGTGGATGCTCGGGGCGGCCACCTGCTTCACCTCGAGCACCAGGCCCCGCCGCCCAAGCTGGGCGAGCGTATCCGGATCGATGCCTGCACCGGCGCGGGCGACGAGCCCCGCCAGGGCTCCCGCGTAGGCGACACCGACGCATGCGTAGGCGGCCCCGCCGGCCAGCAGCCCCATGGCCCTCGGCTCGCCCTCCACGTAGAGATCGTCGACCATTATCAGCCCGACGGACCAGACGTCCGGCCAGGGTGTCACAGGGTGGGCTCCGGCTCGAGCCGGATCGTCTTCGCTCCGTCCTTGAGCGTCCGCTTGGCCAGCGTCTCGAGGCGGTCGAGATCGTCCGGATCACGGATGTAGGCGAAGGCGTTGCTCGGCAGGTCGCCGACGTAGGAGCGGACCACGCACCGTCTCCCGTAGGCGATGATGCAGGCCTTGTCGGGAGTCAGGACAAAATCGCCCTGCGACAGGTACACGGTGAGGTTCTCGGGTTGGACGAGCCGGGGGCCGTGGACGACCACCCCGCCATCCGTCACCCCGTCGGACCCTGCCCTGCCCGGTCCCGTGTCGATCGCCAACTCCTCGTCGACGGGGAAGAAGACCCCTTCACCGGAACACGTGACATGCATGAGGGGCGCCTCCAGCGGGAGCACGTCCCTGATGGCGGATGCGGTCCGGCTCGCCACATCGAATCTCAACAGGGCCGTCGCCACGAACTCATCGTCGATGAACACCCGGAAGCCGCTACTCGATGTCATGTCTCGACCTCCCGGTCCGGGCATGCGTGCGCGAGCCCTCCGGTCGGCTCGGACCTGCGGACGCACATGCGCGCACGCTCGCCCTTGCCTGCTCCACCGCCTATCCCCGCATGCCGTGGCAACTGGGTGCTGCCGGGCATGCGGGGATTCAGGCTATCGATGCTCTCCTATCCGCAGTATCGCGCCAGGATCGGGTCGAGTTCGGCCACGGCCCGGTCCATGGTCTCCTGCGGGTCGGCACCCAGGGCGATGTCTCCCAGAGCAGTGGTCACGATCTGCTCGTACTGGGTGAACGCCGGGGTCGGGGGCCGCGGTTGCCCGGCCACGGCGAGCGACTCGGCGAAGATGCTCTGCGGGTACACCTCGAAGAACGTCTGCTGATCCAGGATGGACTGGCGGACCGGCAGCGACTGGTAGTTGTCGGAGTACTTCTTGGACTGCTCCGGATTGGTGGCGAACATCACGAACGCCGCCGCCTCGTCCGGATACTTCGTCTTGGCGCTGACGCCGACCGTGACGCTTCCCGTGTGGGTGAAGGGCGTGTTGAAGTAGGGCACCGGCGTGATCCCCCACTCGAAGTCGGCGTTGGCCTCCAGGACTCCCGCCACGAAGGGCGGCTCCAGGCCGAACGCTGCGGTCCCGTCGAGCAGGGCGTTCGGGATCCCGACCTTCGGGGTGATCTCCCACTCGTTGAACATCTTGGCGTAGAACTCCAAGCCTTCGATCGCCTCAGGCGTATTCAGGTATCCGTCCACCGTGCATCCGTCACCGGACAGGGCCCAGAAGGTCTGGTACGCGGACGAGCCCATGGCAGCGTTGGGATCCCCCATCGACCTGGTCATGATCAGGTCCCGGTAGGCGAAACCGGGCGTGCCGTCGCCGAAGGCTGACGGGGCCAGGCCCCACTCCGCGATCCCCTCGTCCTGGATCTTCTGGAAGGCCGCCACTGCTTCCTCCCACGTCCAGGCATCCGCAATGTTCTGCGGCGGCTCGATGCCCGCGGCGTCGGTCATGTCCTTGTTGTAGAAGAGGGCCATCGCCGACTGCTCCAGCCCGGGCGAGTACAGCACGCCCTGGTAGCTGTGCTCGGAGCGGGTTGCCTCGAGGATGTCGTTCAGGTGCTCGTCGCTGATGTATTCATCGAGCGGCAACAGCATCCCGGCCTCCGCGTAGGACTGGGTGAAGGGCCCGTCGTAGAGGAGGATGTCGGGCGGATCATCCGATGTCGCCACGATGCTGATCTTCTCGTAGAGCTGGCCGAACGGCACTTCCTCGACCGCGATCTCCACGCAGGGTTCCGCTTCCATGTAGTCCGCGATGGCGATGTCGAGCGTGTCGCCCTGCCACCGGAGCAGCCGGAGCGTGATGATCTCGGCACACCCCTCCGGCTCTGTGGCGGCCGCAGCAGCCGCGGTGGTGGCCGCGGCGGTGGCCGCAGTCTCCGCAGGTTCCTCGGGAGCGGCCTCCTCCTCCGCGCACGCCGACATGACCAGCATCAGCGCCAAAGCCGCAAACGTAGCGGCTCTCAGTTTCCTCTTGCTCCACATGGCCCTGGGCCTCCCCTCAATCGTGCCCGTCCACCTGACGCGGACCGCACTTACCTGGCTATACCTCCCGTCGAGCGTGATAGCGGATCGAGGAGCCCGAGGAGAGTGTTGCGATCGGCTTCCGAGCGGTCCCGCGCGGGAGTACTCGGGGAACGCAGCAACCTGTCGGATCGGCTGAAATGCCTGCCATCATCTCTCGATCAAGGGATAGGTCAACCATAACCCTGTCCCGAGATCGGCGTCCATCGAATCTTAGAGTTTGCTAAAAAAAACAATCTAACGGGGTTCGCTGATCGGCAGGCCTCCCGGTGTCAGGGTCGTGGGCCGGCGAGCGAGCCCTCTTCGTCCGGGCTTTTCGGCGCTCTCCCGGCAACCGGATTGCCCTCGGGACGGCATTCCCGGGGTGCTCCCAAGCCCTAGCCGGCGCCGGAAGTGATAGCCTCACACGGGAGAGTTTTCGGGGGTGGAGGGCGAGTGTCGGAAGATCTGATCATCGACTGCGACACGGGTTCTGACGATGCGATAGCGCTGCTCGTCGGCGCCCTCCATCGGGACCTGAACCTGATCGCTGTCACCACTGTCGCCGGCAACTGTCCTGTGGATGTCACCACGCTGAACACCCTCAAGGTCCTCGAGAGCGCTGAGATTTCGGGAGTCCCCGTGTACCGGGGCGCCGACGGTCCTCTCGTAGGTCGGATCGACCGCAGCGCCGGATGGCCCCAGGATCTGGACCTGCCGGAGCCGTCGAGGACGGCCGAGCCCATGCACGCGGTCGACTTCCTCGTCGAGACGCTGGCGAGCGCGGAGGCTCCCATCACCATCGCCGCGGTCGGCCCGCTGACCAACCTCGCCCTGGCGTTCCGGATGCATCCCGGGATCGTCTCGAAGATCGGGCGGCTGGCGATCATGGGGGGCGGCATCGGCGTCACCAACATCTCGGCCAGCGCCGAGGCCAACATCTTCTGGGATCCCGAGGCCGCCGATGTCGTGTTCCGGGCGGGCGTGCCGATCGAATTGTTCCCGCTGGACGCCACCCACATGGCGCCCGTCACCTCCGACGACGTGGCCCGCTGGGCCGTGGCCGGGACTCCGGCGGCCCTGACCGCCGCCGCGTTCCTGCCGGAGCGGATCCACATGTACGAGTCGAAGATGCCCGTCGAGGGGGGTGGCGCTCCCGTCCACGATGCCCTGGCCGTGGGCGCGCTGGTCGACCCGGATCTCGTGCGGTTCGAGCGGGCCAACGTCGAGATCGAGCTGGATGGGACCCTCACCCGGGGCCGGACGGTCGTCGATCAGCGACCGCACCTCTTCCTCGCGTCGCAACCGAAGAATGCCCGGGTGGCGGTCTGGGCGGATCGCGAGCGTTTCCTCGACTTCCTCACCGAGATATTCCACGCACAGGAGTCCGCTGACAGCGACGGATGAGCTAGGCACAGCACGCAAACACCTCCACGCCCACTGGAGCCGACATGTCCAAGCCGAAAAAGAAGGCCCGGTACTCCCGCTTCATCACCGTGGCCGGCTTCCTGGGCCCGTTCCTGGTGTTGCTGGTGGTCTTCCGCCTCATACCGATCGCCGAGGTCGTACTGACCAGCCTCCAGCAGTTCAACCTGCTCCGCCCTGACGAGCGCACCTTCATCGGCGCGGACAACTTCGTCAGGCTGGCGTCCGACTACCGGTTCCTGAAGTCGATGCGGGTCAGCGCCACCTTCGTTATCGGCATGCTCGTCCTCCAGATCCCGCTGGCATTGGCGCTGGCGATGGCTTTGCGCGGTTCGCAGCGCGGGATCCGCCGCATCCGCACCATCGTGTTCTCCCCCGTCACGATGTCGATCGTGGTGGTGACGGCGATCTGGCGGCTGCTGCTGGACCCGGCCAACGGCATATTCAACGGGGTGCTGGAACGTCTCGGATTCGAGGGTCTCGACTTCATCACCAGCACCTCGCAGGCGCTCCCGTCGCTGATGCTGATGATCATCTGGTACCAGATCGGGTTCACGATGATCCTGTTCGTGGCCGGCCTGCAAGCCATCCCCACGGTCTATGCCGAGGCCGCCGCGGTGGACGGCGCCGGACCGTGGCAGCGGTTCCGGTTCGTGACCCTCCCGCTCCTGTCGAGAACCACCGTGTTCGTGGTGGTCATCATCACGATCTTCAGCTTCCAGCAGTTCGCCCCCGCCTACGTGATGACCCGCGGCGGGCCGAGCGACAGCACGTTGTTCATGGTGTACTACCTCTACCAGCAGGCTTTCAGCTTCCTGGACCCGGGCTACGCATCGGCGATTGCCGTGGTCTTCCTCGCCACGGTGCTGGTGGTGTCCCTCCTCCAGCGGCGGCTGCTGTCGAGGACGGGCGCCTGAGATGGCCGGGCTGAAACTGATGCGCCGGCGGCGGGAGGCGGAGCAGGCCCCGATGCGGCTGAGCGCTCCGGTGCCCGGATACCTCCGGGTGGCGCTCGGCATCGCCGTGGCATTGGTGTTCATCGCCCCGGTGTGGTGGGTGGTGGCGGCCTCGTTCAAGCCGCAGTTCGCCATCTTCCGTGACGCCGCGCCGGTCACGGCGGCCACCTTCCTCCCCTTCGACGCCACCCTCGACAACTACCGGGAGGTGTTCGGCCGCCTAGGTATGGGTCGCGCCCTGATCAACTCCACCATCGTGGCCGTGTCGCAGGTGATCCTGACGCTGGTCCTCTGCTCGACCGGCGCCTACGCCTTCTCCCGCCTGCGGTTCCCGGGACGGCGGGTGTTGTTCATCATCATCCTGGGAACGCTCCTGGTGCCCTTCGAGTCGATCCTCATCCCGATGTACCTCATGGCCAGCCGCCTCGGGCTCGGGGACATGCTGCCGGCGGTCTTCCTGCCGGAGATAGCCAGCGCCTTCGGCCTGTTCCTGCTGCGGCAGGCCTTCGACGACGTCCCCCGCGAGCTCGACGACGCCGCCCTGGTCGACGGGGCGTCCCACTTCCGGGTCTACTTCGATGTCCTCCTCCCGAATATCAAGCCGGCCCTGGCGACGCTGGCCGTGATCACGTTCCTCTGGTCCTGGAACGGCTTCCTGTGGCCCCTCGTGATCATCCAGCGGCCCGAGCTGCAGCTGATCCAGGTGGCCCTGGCCCAGACGGTGGTCCCCGGCGAGTTGCCCAACTGGGGGGCGATCCTCGGCGGGGCGACCATCGCCACCGTCCCCGTGCTGATCCTGTTCCTCCTCCTCCAGCGATACATCGTCCAGGGATTCGCCGAAAGCGCCATGAAAGGATGACCGATGAGCCGGACTGCCGTTGACCTTCCGCTCTATCCCGGGTTCGAGGGCCCGTACTCCCAGGGCGCCGCCGGCGGCGGCATCCTGTACACCTCCGGCCAGCTCCCGTTCGACCCCGAGGCCGGGAGCATCGTGGACGGCCCGGTGGAGGCCCAGGTGAAGATGTGCATGCAGAACATCGAGCGCATCGTGGTGGCCGGGGGTTCGGACATGGACTGCGTGATACGTTGCTGCGTGTTCGCCCGGCGTTACAGCGACTTCCAGGCGGTCAGCCGGGCCTATGCCGAGGCGTTCGACGAACCCTACCCGGCGCGGACGTTCATCACGGTGGCGGACCTGCCGGAGGGGGTGGACGTGATCATCGAGGCCGTGGCGTTCGTGCCGGAGTCCCTGGCCGCCCAGGATGATTGAGAGGATGAAAGTGGCTAACCCAGACCGGACGACGGATACCAGGCACACCGAGCTGCACATGTGGCGGGAGATCCGCCGCCAGCCCGAGGTGGCCACGCTGAACCTCGGCGACGAGGGTGGGCGGCTGGGTAGGGCGGCGGCGTGGATCGCCGATCAGGACCCCCGCCAGCTCCACTTCGCGGGATGCGGCGACTCGCGCTTCACCGGGATGGTGGGTCGCTACGCGATGTCCCGGTGGGCAGGGATGCCGGCCGCCGTACACCAGTCGTTCGACGCGTCCGCCTACCTGCTGGAGGAGATCAGCGGAGGAATCCTGCTGGCGTATTCCAACTCCGGCGAGTCGCAGTCGACCGTGGACTGTGCCGAGGCGGCCGCTGCCCACGGTGTCCCGGTTCTCGCGGTCACCGGCCACGAAGGGTCGCGACTGGCGCGGCTGGCGGATCACGTGCTGGTCACCACGCTGCCCGAAGCACCGGTCGCGGCGTCGCACACCACGAGCCACACCGCCATGATCGCATCGACCCTGGGGCTCGCTGCCCGCGTCGCCGCCATCCGGTCCGGGGACACCGCCTCGATCGACCGGGCGATAGCGAGCGCGCCCGCCGCGATGCGTTACACGATCGAGATGGCGGGGCCGGCGGCTCAGGAGCTGGCGGCGCGGCATAGGTCCAGGGACCGCTGGGTGCTGCTCGGCGCCGGTCCCCATCACGCCACCGCCCTCACCGGGGCGGCGAAGCTCTACGAGACGGGCTACGTACCGGCCATCTGCGAGGCGCTCGACGAGTACGCCCACGAGCAGATGTTCGTGCTCGAACCGGGGGATCCGGTCCTGGTGGTGACATCGCGAGGAGCGTCGCAGGGGAAGGCGGTGGAGATCGCCGGCGGCGTCTCCGACCTGGAGGGCGATCCGGTCATCGTGTCGGAACTCGAGCCCTCGGACCTCGGCGGTCATCGAGTGCTACCGGTCGCACCGCTGGCGGAACCCGTCGAGGAGGTGGCCGCGCTTACCCACCTCATGCCTCTCCAGCTCTACGCGCTCCACCTGGCGCTCGCCAGAGGACAGGACCCGGACCGCGTCAGGTACTTCGCGGTCAACATGCGCCTGATCGGCCAGGGCAAGACCACCCAGGACGCCGACCTGTAAGCGCGTCTGGCAGACTCACCCTCGACAATCGAGCCGTAACGGTGAAAGGTCGGGCCTGGTGGCTAGCCTGGTAGTTGTCGCATCTGCATACAGGCAAGTCGATGGAGGGGATGTGACCGGCTACCGCGTTGATCTAAACGGGCGTTTCCGGGCTGCTCTGGCCGGGTGTTACGACGCTCGCCGCGCAGCCGCGTTGTCGGGCGTGCCTGTATCGACGGTGTACTACTGGGCACGCAAAGACGTTGTGGTACCTACCGTGTCGCCCACCAGACAGAAGCTGTGGTCTTACGCGGATCTGATGGCGCTCCGTATCGTTTACTGGCTTCGCCACCCCAAACCCCTCCGAGACTCTGTCGTGCCCGCAAGCCCTATGCCCCAGGTAAGGGAAGCGTTGGACGAACTCGAACGCTGCGGCCTCGACATCTGGGCTGAGGAACCGCATCAGTCGGGGACACCGTTGCTGGTGAACATTGACGGAAGGGTGTATCTAGGTGACGGTTGGGCGGCCGGTACCCATGGCCAGCTGTCCCTGGTGTCGATGCTCGATCTGTTAGGCCCGTTCGGGATGGGAGGCCACGGTCCGGATCTGGTCCGGCCCCGACCCAGCATCCGTATCGTCCCCGGCAAGGTGTCGGGTGAACCACATCTCGTCGGCTCGCGCATCACCACCAAGTCGGTGGCTGCCGTCTACAGACGCTTCGGGGATCTCAGGCGGGTGGAGGCGCTTTACCCCCACGCCACTCCCGAGACTATCGAACAGGCAATCGACCTTGAGACCGCGCTTGCCGCGTGACCCCGCTGCCGCTCGACCATAACTTTCCCCAACCGATCCTGGCAGCGCTCTCGGAATGGTTTGGTGATGTTGAGCTTCTCCCCATCGAGCGCATCGATCCCCGACTCACGAATCTTGGGGACCGGCAACTCGTGGTGGCTCTGTATCAGCTTGGATACAGGGGACTGGTGACAAACAACTACAGGATGTTGCAGAACCCGGTCGAGCTAGCTGCGGTCATCAAGACCAAACTGTCGATATTCGCCATCGAGGGTGTGGGGGACGATCCCATCCGAGCCACGGGTGCTCTGCTTCTAGACCTCCCGTCAGTCATCAATGCCGTCGAGGCCGGCAGATCCGGAGTGTTCTGGCTACGTCCCCGCGTTCCACAGCCCAAAGATCCCTGGGACCTGCTCAAGGAGTTAGCGGACCGCCGACACGAGGACGTTGGTGCTCTCTACCGGCAAGTCGCGGTATCCGACGATGAACTGGCCACTCCGGTCTTGGGCTCCGCCGAGCAGTGACCGGTGACCCCATCTCATGCCCTTGCAGCTCTACGCGATCGGCATTGCGCTTGCCAGGGGTCAGGATCCGGAAGGCGTCAGGTACGTCGCGGTCAACATGCGCCTGATCGGCCAGGGCAAGACCACCCAGGACGCCGACCTGTAGGTGTTGGGTAAACCCGTCGATAGGATCGGTTGCAATGGTCGATCTCCCTCTAGACATCGATGGCTTCCGGAAATGGGCTGTGGGGAACCTCGTCGACAACACAACCAGGGGGTGGTTTGCGGAGTGGTTGGTCGGCCAAGCGCTCGGCATCATCGGCAACGGGGATACTCGAGTCGAGTGGGACTCGGTTGATCTACGGTATGGGAATCTCAAGATCGAGGTCAAGGCCTCGGGTCTCAGCCAGAGTTGGAATCCTGAGAACCGGTCGACACCGAACTTTCGGATCGCTCCCCGCAAGACGGCTTGGGACGCGGCTACCGACACCTGGGAGAGTTTCGATCCGCCCAGGCGGGTTGCTGACGTGTACGTGTTCTGCCTCCATCAAGCAGTGCCGGCGACGAACGAGAACGTGGCCGATCCGGCTTGCTGGACCTTCTGGGTGATCCCGACAGGAAGGCTCGACGACCGTGTCGGCGCCCAGAAGACCGTACGGATGTCAACGCTCGACAGTCTCACCGCGCCGGCGGGTTGGTGTGAAGTGCGAGACGCCGTAGACCGTTGTGGCAGATGAGCACTCTGGTCGAGCCCTTCCTGGTCCCTGCGACCGGCGAGCATCGGGGGGTGCTGGTGTGGCGGTGGGGGAATCCGATGTCGGTGCTTTCGTCGGCGCCCGTGGGCGGTGGACCGGGCGTGGCGGAGTGGGTGCTCAACATCGGCGTCGGGTCGGACTACGACCGCACCGACCTTTCCGACCACGCCGGTGAGGTGGCGGCCGAACTGGGTCTGCGGGGAGCCGGGGTGGCGATGTTCACGGCGGTGGACCTGAGCCGCCGGGAACGCTGCATTTCCGGAGGGGTGGCCGTGGATGCCACCGTGGGGATCAGCCATCCCACCTGGGCCGCCGGAACGCCTGCGACGAAGACGCCGGCGGTGGGAGGCACGATCAACCTCGTGGTGCAGCTTCCGGTCGGGCTGGATCCGGGGGCAGCAGTGAACGCGGTGATCACGGCCACAGAGGCCAAAGCCCAGGCATTGGCGGCCCGCGGGGTGGCGGGAACCGGGACCGCCACCGACGCGGTCACGATCGTGTGGCCGGCCGAGGCCGCAGCGGAACGGTTCGCCGGTCCGCGGTCACCGTGGGGCACCAGGATCGCCGACGCCGTCTACCAAGCCGTATGGACTGGAGCCGCACCAAGGGCCTGAATGCGGAGCCGGGGCGTGCCGGAACTCGACTCGTTCGCCGGCGAGGTGGTCTGTAGCCGAAAGCGGTGGCCGGCTATGCCCACAGGGTGGCGATGGGCGCCGCCAGTATGCCGGCACCCAGTTCGAAGGTCTCCCGGCCCGTGTGCAGCCCGACACGGCTCCGCGACGAACTCCTGCATCGTCTCGGCCGGCCACAAAAGGCGGATCGGAGTCATTCCTTGTTATACACGCGACCGATTCCCGTTTTCACACATACCAGGGCCGTATCCGCCAGCGATTCCAAACCCCTCCATCGAAAGGTTCCTGGTAGCCAGATCCGCCGCCGCACTGTGTCCAGACCTGTCCTGTACAATAGAGTATGAAATAATACAGCAGGCTTTCCGACGGAGATGTTATGCGCATATCTGAAAGAGGCCAGATCACGATTCCCAAGAGATTGCGGGAGCGATTCGGCCTGAATCACAACGTCGAGGTGGAACTGACTCCCACAGAGGGAGGACTCCTCATCCACAAGCGGAGCGCGGCCCGACATCCCGTCGAGCAGGTCTACGCCATCCTCGACAGCAGCCAGGACACCGACGACTACATAGAGGAGATCCGAGGACGGTGATCACCGCGGTCGATACCAACGTCCTGCTGGACATATTCCTCGGCGACCAGCGTCACGGCCACGAATCGCTGGAACGACTCAAGACGGCCTACGACACCGGCGCCGTAGTCATATGCGACATCGTCTACGCAGAACTCGTTCCGGCGTTCGACGACCGGGCCGCCATGGATGACACGCTGCGACAGATCAACGCGACCCTGTCGCCGATCACCACCGACATCGCCTACGAGGCGGGCCTGCGCTGGCAGCGGTACCGCCGAGCCGGCGGACCGCGTCAACGGATCATCACCGACTTCCTGATCGGAGCCCACGCCCTCAGGACGGCCGACGCCTTCCTCACACGGGACCGTGGCTTCTACACCACCTACTTTCCGGAACTCGCCGCGGCCTGATCCTGGTCGACGAGCTGGGTGCCAGCTGTTATTCTGGCGTGACTCTTGTACAGTTCGGCTCATGCACTGACACACCAACCTCCGGAGGCTCTCGATGACCCCCTTGACAGAGGCCCGCAATCGTCTGAGCGAGATCGTGGACGACGTCGTAGCGACCGGATCCGACGTTGTGATAACGAGACACGGCCGCCCCTCCGCTGTCATCGTCGGCTACGACGAATACGAGTCCCTGCTCGAGACCCTCAACATTCTCTCCGACCCTGAGACCATGGCCGGCCTCGCTCGCGCCGAGGCCGACGTCGCTGCCGGCAACCTCGTGGATCTTGATTGAGCATCGCATCGATTGAGCATCACAGATGCCAAAGCTCACCCCGGGCGCCAAGAAGCAACTCGGCAAGCTACCTCCCCAACTCTCAGCCAAGGCGCACGAACTCATCCGACGCCTCGACCACGAGCCGCACATCGTTGGGAAGCTGGTAGGACCCCTGAAAGGGAAGCGCAGCGCGCGCTTGGGACGTTCTCATCGGATCATCTACGAGGTAACGGAAAGCTACGTCGTCGTCCTCACGGTTGGCCCGAGGAGAGATGTCTACCGCTGATGGCCCTCTGACCTACAGAAACACTCCATGTGCTGGAGAGCTTCCTGACACGACATCCGGGGCGGACGGCAGGCAAGGGCGTCGTGCCGCAGGGAGCACACTCGTCCCGCCCGCCCACCGGAAGCCGCCGCGACAATGGCGCCTCCGTCGCTCCGTTGTCGCCTCCCACGACCCCGACAACTCCTCTCCCGAGAGCTTCGGGGGGTAGGGTCTTGGAGGTTTGAAGCGACTGTTGGGGGTGCGGGTTGATGGTTGGTCGGTGGCGGGTTCTGGTGGTGCTGTTGGTGTCCGCTGTCGTGGCGGCGGCTTGTGCGGGTGAGGAGGATTCCGAGCCGGTGACGCTCAGCTTTGGGTATCCGTTCGCGGCTGATCACCCGGTACGTGTCGGGGTCCTCGACCAGTGGGCGGAGGACGTATGGGAAGCAACGGGCAACACCGTGCGGGTGGAGTTCCACCCCGAACAGGCTCTCAGCACAGCGGCGGAGACATACGCGAACGTGGCCGCGGGCGGCCAGGACATCGGATGGGCCCTGCAGGGGTACTCACCGGGGCGGTTCCCGGCTACCGACGTGGTGGAGATGCCCTTCGTGTTCGGCAGCGGTGCGCAAGCCACCCGGACGCTGTGGGCTTTGTATGAGGAGTTCGAGGCCGTGCGCGACGAGTACGCCGACGTGAAGGTGCTGGGTTTGTGGACAGGCGGCCCGGGCGACCTGTGGCTGGTGGACGGTACCGCATCTTCTGTGGCCGACATATCGGGGCTCACCCTGCGATCGCCGACCCCCGTACAGGCCGCGGTGATCACAGCCCTGGGTGCCATCCCCGTGAACATGGCCGCGCCCGACGTGCGGGCGGCTATCGACGCCGGGGAGATCGACGGCCTGTTGACGGTCGACACGGCTCTGGCCACCCACAACCTGACCGACGTGATCGCGAGCGGCACCGAGTGCAGATGCTACGTCCTCGCATCGTTCCTGGTGATGAACCTCGACACGTGGAACGGTCTGTCACCGGACCAGCAGGCAGCCATAGACGGTGTGTCCGCTCGGACCGTTTCCGATGCCGCAGCCGGCTTCTATGACCGGGCCAGCATTACCGCTGCCCAGGAAAACGCGGAGGCCGGGATCGTCAAGATCGTGCTCGACGACGACCAGCTGGAGGAGTGGAAACAAGCCACCCGCAGCGTGGTCGACGACTGGGTCGACGCCAACCCCGGCTTCGACGCCCGGGCCATGTACGAACGCATGCTCGAACTAGCCGCCGGCTAACACCGGAGCACATCGGTCATGTCCGGCAGCAGCATCAGCGAGTCTTACCGTAGGGACGGCTACTACTTCCCGATCCCCGTCCTTTCGGCCGATGAAGCCCGGGAGTGCCGCCGGCGCCTGAAGGCCTTCGAGGCCGAGCACCAGGGGTTGCCCGAGAAGTACCGCTTCAAGACCTATCTGGTGTGGACCTGGCTGGACAGGCTGATCCGGCATCCGCGGATCCTGGATGCCGTCGAAGCGGTCATCGGACCCGACATCCTGTGCTGGTCGACCGACTTATTCATCAAGGAACCGCACGATCCGGGGTTCGTGTCATGGCACCAGGACTCGACCTACTGGGGGCTGGAGCCTCCGGAGGTGGTCACGGCCTGGCTGGGACTAACCGACAGCACCGAGGAGAACGGGTGTGTCCGCGTCGTGGCGGGCAGCCACCGGTGGGGCCAGGTCGCGCATCACGACACCTTTGGCGAGGACAACCTGCTGTCGCGAGGGCAGGAAGTGATGGTCGAAGTCGACGAGAGCGAGGGCGTGGATCTCAGGCTGTCCGCCGGGGATATCTCTCTCCACCATGTCCTGTTGGTCCACGGGTCCCGGCCGAACGCATCATCGGACCGGCGCATCGGGATCGCCTTCCGCTACCTGCCCACCCACGTGCGGCAGACGGTGGGGGTCCGGGAGTCGGCCATGCTGGTGCGGGGAGCCGACGAGTACGGGCACTTCGACCTCGAGCCCCGACCGCGGGCCGACTTCGATGAGGCGGCACTGGCGGCCCATGCCGATGCCACGGAGCGGTTCGAGAGATTCGGAGAGACACCGCCCTAGGAACGTGGCGTGGAGCCATGCGTATGGGGAATGCATTCTCCTCGGCGACGGTCGGTGGGTTGCCGTCTCAGGCTGCGCCGCCTGAGTCGTACCAGCCGGCGCCGATGAGGGTGCCGTCCACGTCGATTACCCAGATGCGCATGGTCTCGGGGCCCCCGGCTCCGGCAGGGTTGTCCTCGGCGGTGATCCAGGTTCCCTCGGCGGTGGCGTTTCTCACCGCCGGCCCCAGCAGGTCCTCGATGTCGGTTCCGATTAGCAGGGGATCTATGTGGGTCAGGATCTCGCCGTCGGGGGCTGCGATGAAACCCGTGAAGTACCCGTCGAGTGTGCCGGTGGTGTTGTAGTACCCGGCGGTCGGGATCAGGCCCACGGAGATGCCCTGGGGATCGTTGTAGAACACCAGGATGGCTTCCAGCCCGCCGCTGCGGAAGTGCTCGGCCGACTCGGAGATGAGCTGCGGCACGAACTCCTCGGTGTTGATGTACCAGCCGGAGCCGAACAGCAGCCCATCATGGCGGATGACCCACGCGTTCTTCAGCTCGAACGCGCCTTCGTCGCCGAGGGTCCCCTCGGCTGGGTTCACGTACACGTAGGGCACCCAGCGGCCCGCCTCGCCGGCGGCGAGCATCTCGGGACCGAAGACGTAGCCGTTGATGTCGGTACCCACCCAGCCCTTGACGTCCAGCCCCCGCCGGTCGGGATCGTGATGGCCGATCACGATGTCGTTCCCGTCGATGATGAACACGTACCACTGATCATCGATGCTGGCCGGACTGTTGTAGTGGGCGAGCGTGGCGTCCAACCCCTCGGCCTCGTAGCGGGCGATGGCCTGGTCCACGACGAATCTCGTGTAGGCCGCGGGATCGGACTTCGACGGCGCCGAGACCTCATCGACAGCGTCGGTTTCGGCGCCGTCGCCACAGCCGGATCCGAGCAGCGCACCCGTGGCCAGGACGGCGGCGACCGCCCATGCGAGCTTTCTCATCCTCGGATCAGCGCTCGCCTGCGGGTCGATCCGGCTTACAGGCCACCGACCACCACCGCGCTCGTCGCGGCGCTGGTCACGCTCTCTTCGTTGCCGGCGTCATCGGTGAACGTCACGCGGACCCTGATCTCCTTGTCCGTATCGGACACTTGCACCGTGTAGGTGGAGCTGGTGGCTCCTGCGATTGCGGCGTCGCGGCCCGACAGCCATTGGTAGCTGTAGGTCACATCGGTAAGGCCGTCGGCGTCGGCAATCCCGGACGTGTCGACCGTGAGCGTCTGGCCCACCTGCGCCGTTCCGCTGATCGTCGGCGCGCCCGTGGCCGGCGAGTTCGACGGCGTCGCGGTGGTCGTGGTGGTAGTGGCGGCCGTGGTGGTCGTGGTGGCCTGGAACGACGGGCCGGTCACCGTGCAGCTGATGCTGTTGAGTTGGCGCCGCGGGCCTTCGTTGAATGCCACGTACGCCGACAGGTTCCACGTGCCCTGAGCAAGCGAACCGAACTCGGTCCAGAAGTCGCCATTCGAGTCGCCGTAGGTCAATTGCCCTAACCTCGGATACCCGGTGGAATGCCGCGCGAACACCTCAAGGTGGCGCGTTCCGTCCGCAGGATCCAACGTCACCCGGATTGAGGACGGACCCCCCGTGCACGAAATGCTCCCGGCCCAGTCCGACGCCGGAGTGGTGGTCGTGGTAGTCGCGGCCGTGGTGGTAGTCGCGGCCGTGGTGGTAGTCGGGGCGGCCGTGGTAGTGGTTGTCTCGGTCACCGTGCAGCTCTGGTCCCCGAATCTGATCCACGAGCCGTCGACGGTTTGCTTGACCACCCACACGCTGTAGGTGCCGGCGGATAGTGAGGAGAACGTCACAGAGGCGGTCCCGGAAGCGCTCCTCCAAGCCAGTATCTTCGACGTCTGGGTCCCGGCTTTCGACAGGTACGCCTGGTACTGGAACACGTGGGTCTCGCCGCTCCACGACATCTGGATCGAGGACGGACCCGCCGTACACGTCACGCCGCCGGACGCCTGCGTGCCGGACGCCAGAAACAACCCGGACACGAACACCAGGACAAGTGCGAAGGCTGCGGCAGCGCCCGCGACCGGCCGGGGTCTTGTTGCGACTCTGTCCATCTCGACGAGAGTATAGAGAATATGTGGCGATAGGCCCTAACCGCTATGAAGGAAACGTGGACCCTGTGTCCGGTAGGTCGCCGCACGGGCTGTGAACCGATGCAAGTGGTGACCCCGATCCGGACGAGGTCGATCGTCGGATCGCTCCGGTGAGGTCGGTCAGTGGTGGCGTCTGGCGTAGTCGGGGGAGATGTGGCCGTCGGCTAGGTCGTCCTGGACCGCTTGGGGGTCGCGGTCCAGGGGGTTGCCGTAGCCTCCTCCGCCGCCGGTGTAGCAGCGGACAACATCGCCTTCGCGAAGCGGCATGCGGTTGGTCTTGAGGCGGCGGGTCTCTCTCGGGGTTCCGGGGTTGATAACCACGTCGGGCGGTGCCCCGTCCTTGCCTCCGAACAGGCCCCAGGCGGGGTTGCCGGAACGCTCGAACCAGAGGCTCATCTCGGTGTCGGTGGTCATCCGGTACTCGCGGATGATGCCGTTACCTCCCCGCCACTTGCCCGGGCCGGCGGAGTCCTGGCGGTAGCCGTACTCGGTTATCAGGGCGGGGAACTTGGACTCGAACACCTCGATGGGCATGTCGTGGAAGTTTCCCGACAGGGTCCAGATCATCCCGTCCTCGCCGTCGCGGCCCTGCGACGCTCCCCATCCGCCCACGTGGGGCTCGTTGTCGAGGAACAGCTCGTCGGTGCGCGGGTTGATGCCGGTGAACTGGAACACCATCCCGTCGCCGTAGTGGGCGGCGGGGACGGTCTCGGCCAGGGCGGGCGAGAGGGCCGCGCAGATCAGGTCGATCATGAGTCCCAGGGGGGTGAAGTAGAACTGGCACGCGGCCGGGGACCGGGCATGGAGGATCGATCCGGGCCGGGTCTTGACCTCGAGGGGGCGGAAGGTGCCTCCGTTGACGGGGTGGTGGGAGTTGAACAGGTACTTGAAGGCCAGGCGGCAGGCGGACAGGGTCTGCACGGCCCCGCAGTTGATGGGGCCCTGGCCGGGTCCGTCCGCCTCGGTGAGGTCGAAGAGCAGGCGCTCACCCTCCACGGTGATCTTGACCTTGATGCGGACCGGGTCGTCGCCCACCCCGTCGGAGTCCAGGAAGCCCTCGGCGGCGTACTCGCCGTCGGGGATGGCTCGGATGGCTTCCCGGTCGAGTTGCTCGCTCTGGCGGAAGATCTCCTCGGCGGCGGCTTCCACGGTGTCCCGCCCGTAGCGGTCGAAGAGGGCGCCCAGGCGGTGCTCGCCGATGGAGGCCACCGCGAACTGGGCGGTCATGTCGCCGATGGCGGAGCGGGGGAAGCGAACGTTGGCTTCGATGATGTCCCATATGTCCTGCACGGGCTCGCCGTTTCTCACCACCATGGTGGGGGGCAGGCGGACCCCCTCCTGGAAGATCTCGACCGAGTCCATCGGCACCCCCGGATCCTTGGCGCCTATGTCCAGCCAGTGGGCCCGGGAGGCGGCGAAGCCGGCCAGGTCGCCCCGGTAGAAGATGGGGGCGAAGACCGTGACGTCATGCATGTGGGTGCCGGTCAAATACGCGTCGTTCATGATCCAGATGTCGCCCTGGCCCCATACGGACCGCCCGAACATCTCCTCGGTGGCGAGGGTGCAGGCCTCCAGATTGCCGAGGAACAGCGGCACCCCCGAGGACTGGCCCAGCACCCGGTGCTTGCTGTCGATGAGCGCCACCGCGCAGTCCTTCGACTCGTAGATCACCGGCGTGTAGGCCGAACGGATCAACGCCGCGTTCATCTCCTCCGCCGCCATGATGAAGGCGTTCCGGAGGATCTCGATCGTGATCGGGTCGGGTCTCATAGCGGTAGAACTCCGATCATCAGGCAACCGTTCGCTGCCCGGCCTAGTCGGCGAGGTCAGCCGATCGATTGATGTAGTCCACGGTGGCCTCTATCTCTTCCTGGATGGCGATCAACTGGGCGCGAAGTTCTGTCGTCGCCTTGGAATAGTCGTCAGGGCTGCGGAAATGGGACGTCTTGGTCAGCTCGGTTGCAAGGTCGTTGAGCCTCTTGGCAAGCGTCTCGTACTTGAGACGTACGTTCTGGATCTCGTCCGCGAGGTTCAGCATGCGAGTCACCGTACCCTGAGTGTAGATCGTTAGGAAAGCAGCGCGACGGGGTGGTGGCATCGTACCCAGCTGTTGGGCGAGCGGTGTCGCTTGTAACGATCGATAAATCCCTTCCATGCATCCCCAGTTGAAGCCAATTGTGAGATTTGCGCCTTCGAAACTAGGCGATTCGCGCTCATGATCGGCCCGAATCGGTGGGCACTTAGCGGTGAATCTACATAGTGGTCGGGGCAGGCTTCCGTACTGGAGCCTGGGTCACTCGGCGGGTCGTGCTCTCATCCGTCCAGCCACTCGTCTCGCGAGATCCCGGCCTGGCGTAGGATCTGCCGGAGCAGGGGTACGCTCACTTCCTGACCGGAATGCGGGTTCGGGATGGTCACCGGATATTCTCGCCCCGGTTGCACCATATGAGAATGCTTCGATCCTCGTATCGGTCCTTCCCAGCCAAAGCTGCGGAGCTTCCTCAGGAGATCGCGGTGGCTAACGGGGGTTAGCCGTCGGCTCATCAGCCGAGGCTGATGCCGCCCATGGCAGGTAGCGGTGGCTGGTTCCCGGTTCGCAAGTGAACCTCGGCCCAATCAGCCAGAACATCTTCGAGCTCACGGATGGCCGCCTCAGGAGTAGACCCGCTAGCCCACGCACCCTTGCAGGCCGGAACGGTAGCGAAGTAACCGGCCGGATCGCTCATGGCCTCTACCTCGGCCTGAGCGATTGCAGCCTTAGCCCATCGAGCGATTGCGGTGGTGTCATTTGCGGTTATTGCGACGGCGGTGTCAGTCGCGGCCATCGGTGGCTCCTTCTTGTGCTTCGTCACTACAGTATACCGAGTAGCAGTGTAAAACGTACCCCAACGTCGAGGAGGTCGTGCTCCATATGGTCGTCTACGAACCTGTGCGGTGCCAGCGAGCTGTGGTTGAGCAGCATGCTACAGCGGCGGGGCTTTGATGATCAGGCAGCCGTACTCGTCGATGGTGGCGGAGCCTTCGGGGGGGATGACGGTGGTGGCGGTGGCCTCCTCGACGATGGCGGGGCCGGCGATGGCGCATCCGGGCATCAGGTACTCGCGGTGGAACCGGGCGGTGGGATAGGAGCCGGTGGCGAACAGCACCGGGGTAGTCTTGGACGGCGCGTCGGAGGGGTGGTCGGGGCGGTAGTTGGGCTGGAGGAGGGGGCGTCCCACGTCGCCCAGGGCGGTGAGCCTCAGGTTGACGGTCTCGAGCGAGGCATCGGGGTTGGAGTGGCCGTAGCGGGCGCGGTAGGTGTCCTCGAAGCGTCTGTGCAGGCCGGCGAGATGGCCGTCCGCGGACGGGGAGGCGCCGTTTGGGAGCGTGACGGTCAGGGTGTGTTCCTGGCCCTGGTAGCGCATGTCGAGGCGCTGTACGAGGGAGATTGCATCGTGGCCCACGCCCTCTCCGAGCAGGCTGCCGACGGCCGTCTCTCCCAGTCTGGCGAAGCGGGTCTCCACGTCAGCCGTGTCCAGGTCGGCGAAGTCGCGGAAGAAGGCCTCGCTGAAGTCCTGGCGCACCGCCGACTGCAGCATGCCCCAGGCCGAGAAGCCGCCCGGGTCGGGGGGGACTATCACTTCGGCGATGCCCATCTCCTGGGCGAGCGCCACGGCGTGCATGGGACCGGCGCCGCCGAAGGCCACCAGGCTGAACTCCCGGGGTTCGATGCCCCGTTCCACGGTGAGGGTGCGTATGGCCTGGGACATCTTGGCGTTGATCACCTCGATGATCCCGAGCGCCAGTTTCTCCCCGTCCAGTTCCAGCCTGGCCCCTAGATCCTCGAGGGCCTGCCGGGCCGCATCGACGTCGAGGGTGAGGTTGCCGCCCAGGAAGTAGGTGGGGTCGATCCTGCCCAGGTACAGGTTGGCGTCGGTGACGGTGGGGCGGGACCCTCCCCTTCCGTAGCAGGCGGGGCCGGGATGGGCGCCGGCGCTCTCGGGCCCCACCCGCAGGCCTCCGGCCTGCTGGTAGGCGAGCGACCCGCCGCCAGCCCCGATGGTGTGGATGTCCACCACGGGCATGAGCACGGGCAGGCCCTCCAGCAGGGCGGAGGGGGAGCTGTCGGCATGGCCGGCGGTGATCAGGCTCACGTCGAAGCTGGTGCCTCCCAGGTCGATACAGATCAGGTTGGGCCGGTCCAGGACCTCGGCGAGCGCCACACCTCCGGCCGCGCCCCCCACCGGGCCGGACAGGAGGGTCTGGAGCGGACGTTCGGAGGCGGAGCGAGCGGAGATGACTCCCCCGTTGGACTGCATCACCCGCAGCGGGGCCTCCATCCCCCGGCCGGTGAGGCGGGTGGAGAGGTCGGCCATGTACCGGGAGACGGAGGGGGCGATGTAGGCGTCCATGACCGCCGACGCGGTCCGCTCGTACTCCCGCCACTCGGCCGCCACCTGGTGGGAGAGGGAGACGGACACCCCGGGCAGCAGCTCCGCCAGAATCTCGCCCGCGGCCAGCTCGTGGGAGGGGTCTACGTAGGAGAACAGGAAGGCCACGGCCACGGAGCGGACATTCTCGGAGCGGATGCGCTCGGCCGCCCGGCGGAGGTCGTCATGGTCGAGGGGGGCCAGCTCGTTGCCGTCGCTGTCCAGCCGTCCCCCGACGGGGATGATGTCGCGGCGGGGGATGAGGGGGACGGGCTTGCGGTAGCGGATGTTGAACATGTCGAGGCGGTTGCCCCGGGCGACGTGGTAGATGTCGCTGGCGCCCCTTGTGGCCATGAGGATGACCCGCTCGCCACGACGTTGCAGGAAGGCGTTGAGGCCCACCGTGGAGCCGTGCACGAAGGACTCGACTCCCGACGGGTCGTCGACCACCAGAGCGAGGGCGTCCATGACCCCTCCTGCCAGGTCATCACTGCGGCTGGGAGCCTTGGCGGTGGTGTACCTGCCGAGGTCCGGGTCGTACGCCACCACGTCGGTGAAGGTGCCGCCGATGTCGGTTGCTACCCGGAGCTTCAAATCCGCTTCCAGCAGGCGACGCGGTGCTGGGCGCCGATGTCCACCAGCTCCTGGGGCGTGTCGGCGCAGACGTCCTCGGAGATCGGGCACCTCCCGTACAGGGGGCAGCCCGGGGCCCGGTCCAGGGCGGAGGGCTGCTCGCCGACCAGGTAGACGTGGTCGGTCTTGTGGGAGGGGTCGGGACGGGGGGCGGCCCGCAGCAGCGCCTCGGTGTAGGGGTGGCGGGGCGAGGCGAATATCTCGGCGGCCGGGCCGGACTCGACCACCTTGCCCAGGTACATGACGGCCAGGTCGTGGGCGATGTAGCGGACCACCGACAGGTCGTGGGAGATGAACAGGTAGGAGATGTCCATCTCCTCCTGCAGGGACTGGAGCAGGAGCAGAATCTGGGACTGGACCGACATGTCCAGCGATGAGGTGGGCTCGTCCAGCACCACCAGGGCGGGCTCGGTGATCATCGCCCGGGCGATGCCCACCCGCTGGGCCTGGCCCCCGGAGAGTTCGTGGGGGTAGCGGCGGGCGTGCTCGGGGCTGAGGCCCACCCGCTCCAGCATGTCGGCCACCCGCCCGGCGGCCTGCTTCATGGTGAGGCCGTCGTGCAGCAGCAGCGGCTCGGCCACGGTCCGGCCCACCGTCTGCCAGGGGGAGAGCGAGTCGTAGGGGTCCTGGAAGACGATCTGCATCCGGCCCCGCACGTCCTCCAGTTCGGCCCCTTCCATGGCGGTTATGTCGGTGTCCTCGAGGAGCACCGTCCCCTCGGTGGGCTCCAGCAGGCGGAGGATGAGGCGGGCCAGAGTGGTCTTGCCCGAGCCGGACTCGCCGACCACGGCCAGGGTCCTGCCCGGAGCGATGGACAGGGTGACGTCGTCGACCGCCTTGAGGTCGGCGTGGCGGAAGCCGCGGGTCCTGATCCGGAAGATCTTGGTGAGGTCCCTGAGGGCCAGGGTGTCGCCGGCGGCCGTCATCGCGGGACCTCCCCGGCGTTGACCGGATGGTGGCAGAAGGCGATCTGCCCGGCCCGGTCGATCAGGGGCGGCTCCTCGTCGAAGCATCCGGGCCCGGCCCTGAAGCAGCGGGGGGCGAAGGCACAGGCGGCCAGGTGGTCGCCCGGGTTGGGGACCCGCCCGGGGATCTCGCGGGGGGTGCCGCCCGAGTCGAGCGAGGTGGCGATGGATACCAGCCGGTTGGCGTAGGGATGGAGGGCCTCGCGGTAGATCTCGGCGGTGGTGCCCAGGTTCACCACCCGCCCGGCGTACATGACCGCCACCCGGTCGCACACGTCGGCCACCACCCCCAGGTCGTGGGTGATCAGCATCCCGGCCGCGTGGCGCTCTGTGATCAGGTCGCCCAGCAGCCGGAGTATCTCGGCCTGGATGGTGACATCTAGGCCGGTGGTGGGCTCGTCGGCGATGATCAGGTCGGGCTCCCCGGCCAGGGCGATGGCTATGCAGACCCGCTGGCACATGCCTCCCGACAGCTCGTGGGGGAACGACCGGTACACCCGCTCGGGGTCGGTGATCCGCACCGCGCGGAGGAGGTCGAGGGCCTCGTCCTTCGCCTCCCTCCTTCCCATGCCCCTGAGGCGCCGTAGCGTGGCGGACAGCTGGTTACCGACCCGGAACACCGGGTTGAGGCTGCCGCGGGGCCGCTGGGGAACGAAGCCGATCCGGTGGCCGCGGGCCTCCTGGCGGGCCTTGGGAGGGATGAAGTCCTGCCCGGCGAAGGTGCAGGACGCGAAGTCGACCGTGGCGGCGGCGGGGAGCAGGTCGAGGACGGAGCGGGCGGTCATGGACTTGCCGGCCCCGGTCTCGCCCACCACGCCGAGTATCTCCCCCGGCCTGACTTCCATGTCCACCCCGCGGAGGATGGGGAGACCACTGATCCCCACCTCCAGGCCCCGGACTTCGAGGAGGGCGCTCATCGTGACTTCCTCCGGGTGGGCTCCACGAGGTCGGCCACCGACTCGCCGATGAGACTCAGGGAGAAGACGGTTGTGGCGATGGCGATTCCCGGGAAGACCGGTATCCACCAGCTGCCTCCCCTTCTCATCTCGGGAATACCCTCCGCGATCATCGCCCCCCACTCGGGCTCGGGAAGCGGTACGCCCAGGCCGATGAAGCCCAGGGCGGCGGCGAGCAGGATCGCCCAGCCGCAGCTGACCGCCGCCTGGGTGACCACCGTGCCGACGGTCCCCGGGGCGATGTAACGCACCAGGATCTTGGACCGGGAGTTGCCCACCGCCCGGCCCGCCTCCACGTAGGCGTGCTCCCGGAGCGAGCGGACCTCGGCCCGCACCAGGCGGACGAAGGTGGGCACGCCCACGATCCCGATCACGAGGATCAGGTTGCGGACTCCCTGACCCAGGGCGGCCAGCACGCCGATCGCCAGCACGAGGGCCGGGAAGGCCTGGATCACGTCGAGAAAGCGCATCGTCACCGAGTCGCCCCACCCGCCCACGTAGCCGACCAGCAACCCGATCGGGTGACCGATGGCGATGGAGAGGGCCACTGCGGAGACCGCGATCAGCAGGTCGTGGCGGGCGGCATAGACGACCCGGGCGAAGACGTCGAAACCGAGGCTGGCCGTTCCAAACCAGTGATCCGCCGACGGCGGCACGAACTGGTTGGTCAGGTCGATCGCCAGCGGATCGTTACGGGCGATGAGCGGGGCGAAGACGGCCACGGCCACCATGAACCCGAACATGGTCAGCCCGATGACCAGCCGCGCGTCGTACTTGCGGGCGCTCACTTCAGCCTCACCCTCGGGTCGATCAACGACTGCACCAGGTCGACGATCAGGAACGCGACCGTGTAGGTGACGGCGGACAGCAGGACGTACGCCTGGATGGCCGGGTAGTCGGTGTTGACCAGGGAGTTGTAGCCGTACAGACCCACCCCCGGCCAGGAGAACACCCGCTCCACCAGCACCGCCCCGCCGATCATGTATCCGGCGATCAGCCCGGTCATGGTCACCGCGCCCGGCAGCGCGTTGCGGAGCACGTACTTCAGGTAGAGCGGCGCCCCCCGCAGGCCGGCGGCCCGGCCGAAGGCGATGTAGTCGGAGTTGAGCACCGAGAGGGTGGCGTTGCGGGTGAGCCGCAGGATGGGGGCGACGGCCGGGAAGCCGATCGCCACCATGGGCAGGAGCAGGTGCTTGAGCGCCGTCCGGAACGTCTCCCAATCGCCGGCCACCAGTGAGTCGACGAGGTACAGGCCGGTGGGGCCGTCGGGGAGCTCCGCGCCGATCGGCAGCCGTCCCACCGGTCCCGGCAGCCATTGGAGGACTATGAAGAAGACCAGCAGGAGGATCATGGCCAGCCAGAAGTCGGGGACCGCTACCCCCAGGGTCGAGATGAAACGGCAGAACTTGTCCAGCAGCTTGCCCTTTCGCACGGCCGCCCATACCCCGAGAGGCAGGGCCACCGCCAGGGCGAACAGCATCCCGGCGGCCACCATCTCGAGGGTCGCCGGCAGCCTGGCGCCGACGTCCTCGGCGACCGAGAACCCGGTGCGGATCGAATCACCGAGGTCGCCACGTATCAACCCGCCCTTCCCGGATCCCCCCAGACATGTGTCGCCGATCATGTAGACGCAGTACTGCTGGGGCAGGGAACGGTCCAGTCCCAGACGTGCCCGGATGGCCTCCACCTGGGCTTCGGAGGCGTTGATGCCCGCGTACTGGCGGGCCGGATCCCCGGGCAGGGCATGGGAGACGATGAAGGCGAGCAGGGTGACCCCGATCAGGATCGGGATGAGGGCTGCCAGCCTCCGGATCACGTAAGAGAGCATCTTCTCCTAGCCCGCGACTTCTCCTGGTATTACAGCACCGGTCCCCAAAAAGGGGAAAGCCGCCGGGCCAGCGTACCGGCCCGGCGGCTTGTCCGTTGTTCTTCGGGTTACTACCGGGTGATCAGGCCGACTTGGTCACGTAGTAGTAACGGTTGATCTGATCGGGGCGCCAGATGAATCCCTGGACGTCCTGGCTGGACGCCACGATGTGATGCGGCTCGGCCAGCCACACCGCGGGGGCGTCGGCCAGCATCAGCGCCTGCACGTCGTGGTAGAGCTGGGCCCTCGCCGGATCGGCCGGGCTCAGGAACTTGGCGGCGATCAGCTTCTCCGTGACCTCCGGGTTCTCGTAGTTGCTCCGCATGGCGAAGGCGTTGGGCTCCCAGAACAGCTCCATGTGGTACTGGGGCTCGTTCACCCACGAACCGGACCCGAAGTAGAACAGGAAGAACTCCATCGGGTTGATCCGTACGTCGCCGTCCTGGGCGAACACGTTGTCGCGGAACTGACCGGAGTCGAGCCTCACGATGTTCACGTCCACCCCGATCTGGGCCAGGGAGGCCTGGACCACGATCGCCAACTCGGGCGCGAAGGCCAGCGTTCCGTCTATGTAGAGGTCCAGAGTCCGGCCGTCGTATGACGAGGCGGCCAGCAGCTCGCGGGCCTTGTCCAGGTCCTGGCTGTAGAACGGAGCGTCCGGGTTGTACGAGGGAGTGGTCGAGGGGATCGGTCCACCACCTCGGCTCGCTGCACCGAAGTAGACGCCTTCCAGCACGTCATCGTACGGGTAGGCGTAGGAGATCGCCTGCCGGAAGTTCACGTCGTCGAACGGTTCCTTGGTGGGGTTCATGTACATGACGGCCTGGTTGTTACCGCCGACCGTGGTGACCTTCACGCCCTGGTCGCGGAGGTCGGGGATGGCGGTGACCGGCACTGCCTCGGCGAAGTCGATCTCACCGGCGGTCAGCAGGGCTGCCTGCTGGGCGGCGTCGGGGATCACCCGCAGGATGATCCGCTCCGCCTGGGCCGGGCCGAGGTAGTAGTCGTCATTGCGCTTGAGCACGATCTCGACGCCCGGTTCCAGCTTCTCCAGGTAGAAGGGGCCGGTTCCGACGTCGTTGGTCTTCAGGTACTCGTGTGCCCACGGGTCGTCGTCGGTCGCGTGGGCCATCAACACCTCGGAGTCGTAGACGGTGACTCCGGCGTTGGACAGCACGTGCAACGGGAACGGGGTGGGCTTGTTGAAGTCGAAACGGATGTGGTAGTCGTCGATGACCGTGATGGCGGTCTCGATGTCGGACTCCGAACCGAAGTCGTAGAGGCCGATCACCGCATGGTCGAACCAGCCGCCCCCGTCCAGGTAGGCCGCCCGCAGGAAGCTCCACCGGACGTCCTCGGCGGTCATCTCGTTACCCGTGTGGTGGAACTTCACACCCTGGCGAAGGGTGAAGATCACCGAGGTGCAGTCCTCGTTGAAGTCCCAGCTCTCGGCCAGCAGACCCTGGGGTCGGGTGGAGTCGGCCACCAGCACGCCGTCGGCGTTCGGCACCAGATGGAAGGTGGTGAGCTGGTCGTACATGTTGGCGACCATCTCAGAGGCGCGAGCCTCGAAGTTACGCCGCGGGTCGATGGTGGAGACATCACCGCTGATGGCCCGGACGATGGTCATGCCGTCAACCGGAGCGACACCTCTGGGCGGAGCTGCCTCGGGCTCGGGGGCACAACTGCCCTCGCCGCCGGCCAGCTCGATTCCCGTCAGCTGGGTGGTGGTCGTCACCTCTGCGGCCGTGGTGGTGGTCTCCTCCACCATGGCGGCAGTCGTGGTCGTTTCCTCCGCCATGGCAGCTGTAGTGGCAGTTGTGGCGGCTGCGGTGGTCGGGGCGGCCGCGGGTTCGGGGTCGTCCCCTCCGCAGGCGGCCGCTACTAGCGCCATCGCCAGAAGGGCTGCTACCCACACACGAGATCTGATCATGTTTCCATCCTTGCTTTCGCTCGCTTTTCGGTCTCGGCAGGTGGTCGCGTCCGCGGTCGGGTCACCTGCGCACAGAGCGCCGTTAACCATAGCGAAGGGGCGCGAAAACGGCATATGCTGGGGCGCGATAGGAAGGCAAGATCCGCCGGGCTATGAAAGTGTCGGTGTTGGTACCCCTGCGAGACGGCTCGGCGTAGGACCTTGAGAAGGATTTTGATCCCTTGCGGTGGTCTGCCGGAGACCCGTCTGCATTGAGTTGACCCACTCGGGCGGACACTACCGACCGGACGTCTACGGCTCTAAGCCGGCAACCACGAACACGCGCACCCGCTGCACCCAGTTGGCTTCGTAGTTGCGCGCAGGCAGCGCCTCCATGGGCTGTGCGCGACCCGCGGAATCGACGGCCCTGACCATAAAGTCCAGCGGACCCACTTCATCCGCCTTGTGTGTCAGGCTCCATGCCCTCCAACTGTATGGCCGCACCTCATCGCCGAGTTCGGTGGGTTGCCAGCTCTGGCCACCGTCAAAGCTGATATCCACGCTGGTCACGTCACGTTGACCCGCCCATGCAAACCCCGAGATGGGTATGTCCCCGAGGAGGATCCGCTGACCATTCGAAGGGGACAGGACCAACGACTTCACTCCCATCTCGCGTACCCGCCGTCCGGCTTGCAAGCCCGCATCCGTCCACTGGGCCCTGTACTTGTGATCGTCGTAGAAATGGCCGAGCGGTGTGGTTCTTGCCTCGATAGACCTGAGCCACTTCACGGAATCCATGCCGTACCAACCCGGCACTATCAGCCGGACCGGGAACCCATGCTCTCGAGGTAGGGGCTCACCGTTCATCTCGTAGACGAGCAGCGTATCGCCGTCAAGAACCTTGGCTCTGGGAATGCTCCTTGTGTAGCAGTCGATCGGGACCGGCTCGTCGGGATCCTCACCGCCGTCATAGCCTCGAAAGACGAACTCCGTGACCTCCGGTGGGATCTCGTCCTCGAACAAGGCCGCGACCGGAACGCCTCGCCAGACTGCCGTCCCCACCATGGTCCTCATATGGTGTTGCTGCCGGTCGGCACCCCTGCCGTAGCCGCCATTGCCAGCACACTCCAGCGTCACGGTCAGGGACTTTGATGGGAGGCTTCCGAGGTCGGCGAGCGAGACGGCCGTGTCCCGGACACCGACTCCTGTCAGATGCAGACGCCACTCATCCGCAGGTATAACGGGCCGGTCTACGAAGTGGTCCCGCACGAAGAACCGACGGTTCGGAGTGATGAACTCGCCCAGTTGTGACACCCGCGGCTGGCTGAGCTCTGCCCTTACTCGAGAGACCATCAAGCCGTCGCTGGAGCTAGTAGACATCCAGAGAGCCTCCATGCATGGCGATCATGCCATGCCGGATGGTCCACAGGGCCAGTTCTGCGATCCCGCCGGCTGATATAGAACGAGCCCGACGATGCCGGTACTCCTCACGCTCTTCGGCGGTCAGCATCGGAGTGGCGAAGTCGGTGTCCACGAGACCGGGACTTATCGCCACGATCCGGAAGGAGTCGCCCTTGAAGTCCTTGGCTACCTGCTTGCACAGCCCCAACAGGCCGGCCTTCGCAACACTGTAAGCGAACCGATCCGCAGCGCCGAGAGCGCCGGCTCCGGACGCAATGTGGATGATCCCGGCCCATGAACAAGCTCCGGACTGGAGCAGGCGAACTAGTCCCTGGGTGATGAGGTAGGCCGATCGGAGGTTGATGTTGATGACCCGATCGAACTCCTCGGGCGCCACGTCCGCAACCGTGCCCCGACTCGGCACCCCCACAGCGTTCACAACCGCCACGCTTCCCCCGTTTGCGTACCGGAGCGCGCCCGCGAGCCCCTCCTGTACTTCAACCGGATCGCATGCGTCCAGTTCGAGGACTTCGAACTCGCCGTCCGCCCGGGGGGCCTTGTCGTAGCCGACGACCCGGAACGACTGGTTCCGAGCCAGATCGGTAACCGCCCTGCCCATACCGCCTGCCGCGCCGAACACGACGATGAGGTCGGGGGTCACAACCATCTCAACTCCTCGAGGCCGGAGTCCGCGTTCAGATGAGGGAGCCCGAGCCGGCGCGATTGCGGAGGACGGTCAGGACTTCGCTGTCGATCGAGTCGCCGTGAAAGCGTCCGGACAGGTACTCGTCGATGGCCCACGCTTCCAACGCTGCAACGACCGCGTCGTCGGCAGAGGTCTTCGGCGGATATCCGATCCGGTCCAGCAACACCGCTATCTCACCCAGCACCTCTCCCTCGAGTGGAATCGCGCCGGGCCCATCACTCTGGACCAGGTGAACCGCTCGGATATCGGAAAGGCGTATCAACTCTAGGACCGGATCGTGGTGGTCATCGACCCTGAGGTTCGTGTACTCGTCGCTGGCGCCTTCTTCGTAGGCGCCCTCTTCGGTAACGATCAGGATCGCAGAACTCTGGCGCCCTCTCCTGTCGCCACCGGCGCGATCACCGGCCAGCAGCGCCGCAAGCATCCGGCGCTCGAGTTCCTCCGATTCGTCGGTTGCCAGCCAAGCCCTTTCCATCGCGGCGATCACACCCGGACCGGAAAGGAAGTTCCCTTGAATGGCGTAGCCATCACCCACTGCATGGCCGGCCCAACCGTTGCAGTCCTCTCCGGTATGGCTGCTGGCGCCCCCCATCGCGTCCACAACCCCCAGCTGCCGGTACTGTTGCTGGTCGTCGTCTTTCACAAGATCCCTCACGACTTCCTCTGCTGAGGCCCCGGAACTAAGAAGGGCGAGTCCGCGTTCCCGGTACGTGAGATTACATTTTGCCTGGGTAGCGATCGCACCTACGTTCACTTTGGCGGCAGGTACGGCTCGTCCGACGGCAAGACATCTCGACGCCACCGCAGACCCCCACCACGCACCATCTGCGCTGCGAGCAACTATGGAAAACGTCACCGCTTCGACGCTAGCACGGCTGGACGTTGCCAGCTTTGCCCAGACGAGATACTTGCTCACGTGTCACGGCTAGGAGGGTGCTGAAAAAGACGGGGATTGGTTGGCACGCGGTGTTTTGAACTGGGGTTTTGTTCCGGCAATCGGACCAACTGGACCTTTTTCAGTACCCTCCTACGTTCCGGGTCTCTGATCTCTGTCTCCCGTTAACTCTTCCGCCAGGAAGGAAAGCGGGACAGAGCCGTACGACAGCAGTCGATCATGGAAACTCCTCAACGAGGTGCCGGTACCGCACCGTGCTCGCAGATCATGTATGGCGGTCCGACCCATGAGGTAGGACGAAGGGTACGTCGGATTGTTATACCTGATGTATCTGGTGATCTCGCCTTCAGCCATATGCCGATCAAGAGCGACCTCTTCCTCCAAGAGCCTGGTCGCTTCAGCCAGGCTCATATTCCTCGTATGGAGGCCTGTATCGATGACCACGCGAACGGAACGCCAGAGGGCATTACGCAGCTTGAAGATCTTGACCGCCGGGTCGTCGAACAGGCCGGTCTCGTCCAACAGATCCTCCGTGTAGAGGCCCCAACCCTCGGTAAAGAGTGGAGACACGAAGTACGTACGAATCGGCGACGCCTTCGTCGCCAACTTGTGATGGACTCGCTGGAGATGGTGTCCGGGATAAGTCTCGTGGCCTGCGATCGATTCGCAGAACGCATAGCAGTTATCTCGCATGTGCTGGGACCGGCGGTGGGAAGGCGCGTCCGGATCGATGGGCGTGATCAGCCATTCGCTGACCAGACCGGGTTCGAAGTTAGGGCTTGGTGACATGACAGCAATCGGCAAGCCGACCCGCAAGTAGTCGGGCAGCCATCGGACGTGACACACCTCGTCGTCGGGTATCGAGATCAGATCCTTGTCCACGCAGTGAACACGAGCTCGCTCCATCTCGTTTGCGTAGGCATCGGCAAACCCCTCCGGGCGGGGATGGCGCTCCTTGACCCGGCTCACCTGTTCGGTCCAGTGAGTGTCCGGGTCCAGGGCTCCGGCGTAGTCCTCCAATCGAGCACGATCCCCCTCCACTTGGTCCCTCCCCCACTCGAACAGCTCGGAGTGGTCGAGCGGGACGCCGTGATACGTGCGGAGGAGGAAGTCGAAGTACGCCGTACCTGCCCGGAAGCTCCCGCCAGCTGTGCCTCGGATCTCACTCATTGATCCGGAGAACGCTGCCACGGCGTCTGCCGCTCTCCGGGCAGCAGCCGAAAGCTGAGACGCTATGCAGCCTTCCAGCTGACTCGCGAACACCGGGACCGATGTCCCGAAGAACGTCTGGAGGCCGTCGGCCACCCTGATGGTCATATCGACGTACGGCTCGGGAAAGTCCGATGGCACGATGAGGCGCTGTACCGATGCCAGATACGCAGGGATTGCCTCGAGCCTCGTGAGAAGGGATTCGGCCCGCTCCTGGACGGCCGCGAACGGCCGCTGCATGAGCACGGAGGCCCCGGTGCCGAGTCGTTCCAGATGCCAGTACGGCGCCCGCTCCCAGAACCGTGTCTCTACCAGTTGGCGTGCCTTCACTTTGGCATCGACGATGGCGACGGACGCATCTAGTTGGCTGGAGAAGGGCAAGGAGGAAAGGTCGACGCTCTCCAGACGAGCGACGAATCCATGCAGATCTCTCAGGTAGTCATCAGCGACCTCGGGTCCGAACATGCCGAGTTCCGAGTCCCACGTGTGTACGCCCAACTGCGTGGCCGCCACCGGATCGGCTCGGAGCACCGTCTGCACATAGTCGGCAATGACCTGATCTAGCGTTTCCGTCAACAAGACCTCACAGTTGGAGACCGCGAGCCGCGGCCGGATCTTCGTGCCTAGCTAGAGGCCGAGAATCCGTGCGGCGTTCTCTCCCAGAGCCCGATTGAGTATCTCGTCCGAGTCGAATGGCAGCGCTCGGAACTGCTCGACACTCTGCCCGAAGGGCCTCACCGGGTAGCTGCTACCGAACAGCAGGTTGTAGCTCATGAAGTAGTTCGCCGATCTCACGTACTCGTGAGCGCCGGGAGTGTTGGGCATGTTCAGATAGAAGTCCGGTATCAGGTGGACGTTGTTGGTCTGGAAGACCACGCTGCAGGCCAGTGTGGTCCAGGGCCAATTGGCATGTGGTACCACGATTGTCAGGTCTCGGAAAGCGAGCGCCACACGCTGGACGTGGATAGGGTGGCAGTACGACATGTCCGGACCCAGGAAGATGCTGCTGGTGAGGGACACGATGAGGCCGAGATCACTGCATAACTGGTACAGCGGCATCAATTGCGGGTCATCGTTATGCAATGGCGGATCAGAGAACCCGTTGTCGAAGGAAATGCCCCGGAGTCCTAGACTGTGGCACTTCTCGATCTCTTCCAGAGCTTCCTCGCCTCGGGAGCCATCCACACCCCCGAAGCCGACGAACCGCCCGGGATACTCCTCGACTATCGCTGCGACCGTCTCGCTGCTGACGCTGCCAAAGGGTGGTGGTGACTGCCGGCCGTGGACGACGCCTACGTCGATACCCCCCTCATCCATTTCTGAAATGAGATGGGTCATGGATAGCTCAGAACGCGACTTGTATTCCGGCAAGTCGAGCGAGAGGCCGTGCTGCGTGACAGGATCCGGGTTGGGGTCGCGAGGGCTGAAGATGTGCAGATCCTTGAAGCCCCTGTAGGGGGGTCGTATCCTAAAGTCGACAATCATTAGAGATCCTTCCTGCGCCGGCAAGGCCGTACGAATCTGGCTGTGCAGCCCCAACCGTTGTTTGGTGTGAGGCTACCAGGATGCTCGGTGCTGAGGCCCTGCGTGCGGCCCGTTTCTCACCACGGAAAACCCCTGACGAAAGAGGGTTGTCGTCTGTTGTGGTGGTTGCCGGACAGGGAACCCTCAACGCTTCCAGGACGGCGCCCAGTGATCGCTGCCCTCTCCCCTGAGAACACGGCCGAACGCCATAACCAGAACCGGATCACGCAGTACCTTCGGATCATCGAGAGGGGACCCTTCGGTAAGAACGAGGTCGGCGGCGGCACCGGGCTCCGGCAGGCTTTGCGACCCGAGACCATTGAGTTCACGACCGCCGATCGTGGCAGCGTGCAGCACGGTCAGCCTGTCGACGCCCACTTCCTCCAGGAGTTCCATCTCCCGGTGCAGGCGAGGCCCGACCGGGTTCAGGTCCGCGCCGACGGCGATCCGCACGCCGGCTTCCAGGCAGGCCCGGAGGCCCTCCCGGTGCTTCCGGATAGAGGCCGCCGCCCGATTTGCAGCGTGTGACGGCCACCCGTCTTCAGCTATGAAGGAGGAGTCGTGAGTCACCCCGATCGTAGGCACAAGCCAGGTTGACGATTCCGCCATCACAGCAGCTGCCTTCTCGTCCAACGCATAGCCGTGCTCGACCGAACGCCCTCCCAACCTGGAGAATCGCACCGCTTGATCACTCCCACCACAATGGGCGGCCACGGGAATACCGCGCTGGTTCGCCGTCGCCATCAACGCCTCCAGTTCCTCGTCAGAGAACTGGCCCCCGTCCACGGTCTCGTGCTCGCTGTAGAGGCCCCCGGTCAGCGACGCCTTGATCCAATGGGCACCACGTGAGATCTGGCGGCGAACAGCCCGTGCCACCTCGGCCGGACCATCCACTGTCAAGAATCCCTTCATGCGAACGTACTCACGGGGATACGCCACCCCATGGCCACCGGTGGTCTTGAGGGAGCAGCCGGCGCCGCGGAGTCGGAGGCCCGGCGGAACACCCGCCTCGTAGGCGCGGCTCAGTGCCAGATCGATGTCGTCACACTCCCCGAGCGCTCGCACACCCGTGATGCCCATCCGGGCCGCTTGTGCGAGGTTCACACCCGCCCGGATGGTACGGGCGGCCGGCGCCTCGAAGTAACCCTGGGCGTCCGGGTCGTACATCAAGCCGCCGACGTGGGCGTGGCAGTCCCACAGGCCGTACATTCCCGTCAACCCGGATGCGTCAATTGTCAGGTCTGCTGCTTCGCTCGAGGGCTCCGCTATAACGCCACCACGGACAAGGAGATCCCTCGTGCTGTACTCGCCCGACGACGTGTCCAGCCAGCTAAGCCCCCTGATCCTTACCGACGATGTCTCCATCTCTCCACCACCCTCCTTTCCTCGCCCAGCCGGCTACGTCCTATATCAGCCGCCGGGCCCCGAAGGAGTCGACAAGGGGCGGATCCGGAGGATGACGCGCTCGCTCTCGATGATGCTGCTGTCGTACAGCCGACCGAAGTACTTGAAGGCGAGCTTGTCGATGTGTTGCCTGGCCCGGCTTCCCCCAATCGTCTCGATCACTCTTCCCCTGACCTCGACATACTCGTACGGATCGTCGTGCTTCCAGATCGTCACCGTCACCCGCGGGTCTCTCTGTATGTTCTTGAACTTCTGACGGTGTGTCTCCGTATTGATGAGCAGCACCTCATCATCACAATCGACCCACATGACCTGAGTGGCCGGATGGCCTCCCGGCAGCATGGTCGTGAGGACCGCGAAATTCGGACCCTCTGCGAACTCCTTCGCCTTCTCGCTAAGCACCGGAGCCGTCTCCCGCTCGAGTAGCCCTGCCCCGCAGAGCCGGCCCCACCTCGCGCTCCATGCTCACACCGCCTTGGCAGATCTGCTGTCGAAGGCGTCGCGCAGGCCGTCACCGACGAAGTTGAAGGCCATCACCGTGAGGAAGATCGCCAGACCCGGGAAGACCGTCAACCACCATGAGATCTGCAGGTATTGCCTCCCGTCGGCGAGCATCCCGCCCCAACTCGGAGTCGGCGGCTGTGCTCCCAGGCCCAGGTAGCTCAGAGCCGTCTCGAGCAGGATGACGAAGGAGATCGAGAGCGTGGCGATCACGATCAGCCCGTCGGAGATGTTGGGGATGATATGGCGCACGAATATCCGGACATCGGACGCGCCAGAAGCCAGAGCGGCCTTCACATAGTCCCTATGTTTGAGCGACAAGACCTGGCCTCTCACGTACCGGGCGGTGGTCCGCCAGTAACTCAGGGCTATGAACAGCACCGTGTGTCCCGTTCCGGCGCCGAACAGGGCCACGAGCATGATCAGGAGGAAGAGCGGAGGCATCGCCATCAGGAGGTCGACTATCCGCATCAAAGGACCATCGAGCAGGCGGTAGTAGGCCGCGAGGATGCCGACGGTGGTACCTATGAGGATGATCAGTGCCACCGTGGCGAAGGCGACAAGGAGCGACACCCGTGCGCCGTAGATCATCCGGCTGAAGCTGTCTCGGCCGAAGGCGTCGGTCCCCAACAAGAACTCACTGCTCGGGGGCTCCAAGCGCCTCGGCAGGTCCTGGACCACAGGATCGTACGGCGCTGCCAGGGGCGCGAGTATCGCAACGATGATGAGAACGGTGAGAAAGGCCATCGCCACGACCGCGGGACGGTTCCGGCTGTACCGCCATGCGATCCTCCTGAACCGGCTCCCGGAACGTACCTGACCGTGAGTGGCAGCTGCTGGACTGGCCAAGCGCTCGCTAGACATAACGAATCCTCGGATCGATGTACGTGTACAGGATGTCGACGATCAAGCTGAAGATCATCACGAACGCCGCCGTGAAGATGGTCAGGCCCAGGATGACGGGGTAGTCCTGGCGGATCACAGCCTCCCACGCCAGTTGGCCCAACCCCGGCCAGACGAAGATCGTCTCCACCACGATCACGCCCGAGAGCACTCGAGCCATGGACAAGCCGATGACGGTGACCAAGGGGAGAATGGCTATGCGCAGAGCATGATGGATCGTGATCCGACTCGGCGTCAATCCCTTGGCCGCGGCGGTCAGGATGTAGTCCTCCGCCAGGGAATCCAGCATGGACGATCGCACGACCCGGGCATACCAGGGCACCGCTGAGAGCCCTAGGACGGCCACCGGCATAACAAGGTTGAGGGGGGCCGCGAAGAGGCCTTCGCTTCCGGTCCCGAAAGCGGGTAGCCATCCCAGGTGTACGGAGAACGTCAGCATGAGCAACAGTGCGAACCAGAAGTCAGGCATCGACAGACCGAACAGGGTGGCGGTCGTTATCGAATGATCGAGTCTCGAGTTCCGTCTGAGCGCGGAGACCACGCCGGCCGGCACGGCTATCACCACCGAAACGGTCAGCGCGAGCAGCTGCAACTGCAGGGTGGGCCACAGCCGAGAGAGAATCACCTCTGTGACGCTGACCCCGTATGAGAACGTCTGTCCGAAGTCGCCACGTATCGCGGCCCCCAGCCAGGTGAGGTACTGCCTGACCGGAGGTTCGTTCAGCCCGAGCTTCTCGCGAACTGCTTCGGCCTGCTCTTCGGTGTAGTGGTCGGTGAGATAGAAGCTCTCGGGACTGCCGGGCGCCAGGTGCATCATCGTGAAGATGAAGACGCTCAGCAGGACGAGCAACGGGATGATCTGCGCTATGCGATTGACGATGAAGCGGGTCATCGGTGGGCTCCGCTCGCCTGTAGTTCCGGGAAGTGGCAGGCGCTCGGGTGCCCGACACCGAGGGTGTCCACCAGTTCCGGAGAAACCTCTGCACAGGTCGGCTCCGCCTTCCAGCAGCGAGTACGGAATCGGCATCCCGAGGGCGGGTCGGCGGGGTCGGGTATCTCCCCGGTGAGGATGATCCTCTCATCGCGGTCGTCGGCCTTGGTCGGGTCCGCACTCGGTATCGCGCTCAGCAGGGCCTGGGTGTAGGGGTGGGTTGGCTGGCTGAAGACCTGGTCCACGGTGCCATACTCGACGATCCTGCCCAGGTACATCACCGCGATCCAATCGGAAACATGATGCACGACCGCGAGATCGTGGGCGATGAACAGATAGGCCAGCCCCATGGCCTCCTGGAGGTCCCCGAGCAGATTCGTGACCTGGGCCTGAACCGAGACATCCAGAGCACTGACGGGTTCATCAAGCACCAGGAGCCTTGGCTCGAGTGCCAAAGCCCGGGCGATACTGATGCGCTGCCTCTGCCCTCCGGAGAACTCGTGGGGGAACCTGGCCGCGTCGGCGGCGTTCATCCCCACCTTCTCCAGTAACTCGTGGACCCTTCTCTCGCCCTGGCCTCTACGACCGTAGGAGCCATATACCCGCAGGGGCTCGGCGATGATCTCCTTCACCGTCATCCTGGGGTCCAGGGACGAGTACGGATCCTGGAAGACGATCTGCATGTTCCGACGGATGGGCCGCATGCTGCGCCGGGACAGATCGGCCAACTCCTGGCCGTCAAACACGATGCTGCCGGACGTGACGTCCAGCAGCCGGGTGACGCACAGCGCCGTGGTGGACTTACCGCTACCGGACTCGCCGACCAGCCCGAGCGTCTGCCCGGGATAGATCGAAAAGCTCACGTCGGTAACCGCCTGGATCATCGCCTCCGGGCGCCCGAAAAGGCCCTTACGCACTGGAAACGTCTTCGTCAGGTCGCTTACAGTCAGGAGCGGGGAGCCCGAGCGCGGACCGGCCTCTCCGTTGACTGCTTCAGCGCGATACGAGCGACGTTCCATCGGCACTTGCTTCCTAGTGGTCTGTCTGTGGAATGGCGGTGTGGTATGGCGTCGGCAGCGGTGTTCCTCGCAAGGCCCGCTGACGAAGGCGTACCCGCAGCGGTACGTCAAGGAAGCGGAACACAGCGACGGGACACCGATGACCGCCAGAACACACCAAGCTGTTTCGCAGACAGACCACTTTCGCGTCTGTCTGTGGAATGGCGGTGTGGTATGGCGTCGGCAGCGGTGTTCCTCGCAAG
>JAPPHZ010000017.1:0-19833 GCA_028820935.1 bacterium
CCTGCGGGTACGCCTTCGTCAGCGGGCCTTGCGAGGAACACCGCTGCCGACGCCAGACCACACCGCCGCTCCACAGACAGACGCGATAGTGGTCTGTCTGCGAAACAGCTCGGCGTGTTCTGGCGGTCATCGGTGTCCCGTCGCTGCGTTCTGCTTCCTTGACGTACCGCTGCGGGTATGCCTTCGTCAGCGGGCCTTGCGAGGAACACCGCTGCCGACGCCATACCACACCGCCGTTCCACAGACAGACCACTGGCACTGCCATTTGAGAAGGGGATTTGGAGGTCCGGAGCGCTCCGAGACACGGAGCCGTACCTGATCAGCCGGCAAGCTCCCTCTCGAGCGGGGTTCGGAACCGGGGGGTGACCCGGGTCGGACCCATCCAGTCCTCGAGATGCGCCGCCACACGGGCTACATCGGCCTCGCCCTCTCCACCGACGTCTTCCAGCAGGCGGTAGGAGACGCGCCCTTCCCTGGTCTGAGCCCACCCGCCGACCACCCTGCCGTCCCACCACACGGTCGGTCCGGCGTTCCCGTTGCGGTCATAGAGGGGCCCGGCGTGGTCACCCAGGTACCAGTCCCGGTCCCGCCATCCCATGATGGTGGAGTCGAGCGACGGCAGCAGGGCCGCTCGGGGCTCGGATGGTGGGGTTGGTTCCAGGTCGCCCGCGAGGACGTGGGCGGGTCCTTCGTCAGTCTCCACCTCGGAGACCTCGATCAACCCGAGGCCGGCACGCACATCCCGGAGGGGCCATCCCGACCACCACTTCAGGTCGGCCATCGTCCCCGGTCCGTACGTCCGCAACCACAGTCCCAGGATCTTCGCGCGCGCCTCGGCCACGTCGAGGTCGGGGATGCCACCCGGAATCAGCCCGGCCGTAGTGGTCCAGCGGTACTGCCCGCTGATCCAGGATCCCCGGGGCCGGGCCCGGATGATCCGCCCTTCGCAGGCCAGGAGGAAGAGCACCCGGGTCGAGACCCCCACCGTCCCGCCCCACTTCTTGCCCTTCCCGAACTCGAGGGTCAACTTGAGTTCGGGCACGTCCTCGCGCAACTCCATGGCGGCCGCTTCGCCTCGCCTGGCGATGGCCGCCACGGTCGCATCCGATACTCTCCTGACCCAGGCCTCGCCGTCTCGCGCCAGGTCCTGGCCCTCCAGGTATCCGACCAGGCGTTTCCGTTCGGCCGGCGCCAGCTTGAGCGCGCAGCCATGCCGGAGCAGCGGTACCTGTTCGGTCGGGACGGCGAACAGGGTGCGCCGCATCCCGAGCACCCGGAACAGGCTCGGCCGGTCATAGAGCTCCCGCTCGAGGTCGGTGACAGTGATCCCCGGCACGCGGGCCCGGGCCGAGAGGAAGACGGTGGTCGGATCGCTGGAGTGCAGGCCAACCAGGCGCCTGGCCGCCTCGGTGCCCGAAGTGGCCGGATGATCTGGATGGAGATGGTGACGCCTCACCAGCCGCCGCCGCCGTTCCTCCCTGCTGATCCGCGCCTTCGCCATCTCGCTCCAGCATACGTCGCCTGACAGACGTCCGTCCCCTTGGGGGATACCCTCGCTGAGATGTGTCGGAAGTGGTGGTGGCGGGAGCCAGGAGCGAGAGCTGTGCCATCGGTTTGCGCGGGGTAGCGGTAGGAGAGTGTTGAAAGAGACCGGGATTGGTAGGCCTGCGACGCTCTAACCGGGGTTTCGTCGTCGAAATCGGGCCAACCGGACATCTTTCAGTACCCTCCTAGGTCATGCCTGCAACGGTGGTGCTAGGTGCCCAATGGGGTGATGAGGGCAAGGGTCGGGTAACCGACCTGTTCGCCCGGGATGCCGACTACGTGGTCCGCTACCAGGGAGGCAACAACGCCGGCCACACCATCGTCGTGGGTTCGGAGCGCTTCGCCCTGTCACTCGTGCCGTCGGGGGTCATGTATCCGGGGGTTACGCCCGTCATCGCCTCCGGCGTGGTTATCGATCCCCAGGTGCTGCTGGCGGAGATGTCGATGCTGGAGGAGCGGGGAGTCGACCCGTCCCGGCTCCGCATCTCGGGCAACGCCCATCTGATCATGCCCTACCACCGCAAGCTGGATACGGTCATGGAGCGCTACCTGGGCCGCAACCGGATCGGGACCACCAAGCGGGGGATCGGGCCTGCCTACACGGACAAGATCGCCCGCACCGGAATCCGGGTACAGGATCTCTTCGACCCGGCCATCTTCGCCGACAAGCTGGAGACCGTCCTGACGGAGAAGAACAAGATCCTCACACGGGTCTACAACCAGCTTCCGATGAAGTCGTCCGGCATCGTGGACGAGTATCTCGGTTATGCGGACCGGCTCCTACCGATGGTGGATGACACTTCCCTGCTGATCTGGGAGGCCCTGGCGGGCGGGCAGGACGTGCTCTTCGAAGGAGCACAGGGCACGCTGCTCGACATCGACCACGGCACCTACCCGTTCGTCACCTCCTCCAACCCCACCGCCGGAGGAGCGGCGGTCGGCGCGGGAGTCGGTCCCAGGGCGCTGGACCGGGTGGTGGGCGTGGCCAAGGCCTACATATCACGGGTCGGCAGCGGCCCGTTCCCCACCGAGCTATTCGACGAAGCGGGCGATCGCATGGTGGATGTGGGCGGGGAGTACGGCACGGTGACGGGACGGCGCCGGCGCTGCGGCTGGCTCGACCTGGTGGCCCTCCGCTATGCCCGCCGGGTCAACTCGCTCACCGAACTCTTCATCACCAAGCTCGACGTCCTGTCCGGTTTTGACACGATCCGGGCAGCCACCGGCTACCGGTCGGGGAGTAACACCTATTCCGAGTTCCCCCGCCAGCAGCGGGTTCTATACAACTGCTCTCCCATCTACGAGGAGCTCGAGGGCTGGGACGAGGACATCACGGGTGCTCGGAGCTTCGAGGACCTTCCCGGTCAGGCCCGTCGCTACATAGAGTTCATCGAGGACCGGGTCGGTCTTCCGGTCAGCCGGGTTTCCGTCGGCCCCGAACGCCGCCAGGTGGTCATCAGGCAGTAGGCCAAGGCTCCTGGCCGGATTTTGCTAATGGGTTGTGCCTTCTCTACCTAATACGTTAGGAATGAGAGGCCCAATAGACCTGGGAACATGTGGGCGCCGCCCGGCTGCGGGACGTTCCCAGCACCCATCTATGGAGGCCGTGATGCACAACTTCCAGTCCGATACGCAGACCAAGCCGACCGCGGCCATGCGGGCCACGGTTCTGGACGCTGAAGTCGGGGACGAGCAGCTGGGTACCGATCCCACCACCTCCCGGCTGGAGAAACGCGTAGCCGAGTTGCTGGGCAAGGAAGCGGCCCTGTTCCTGCCGTCAGGCACCATGTGCAACGAGATCGCCATCAAGGTCCACGTCGATCCCGGCGATGAGGTGATCGCGCATTGGAGTAGCCACATCATCGGTTTCGAGTCGGGTGGCCCGGCTGCCCTGGCCGGCGCTATGGTCCACCCGCTCGGCGGGGATCACGGGAGGTTCACGGGTGAGCAGGTCGCGCGGGCTATCCGGCCCAAGTCCCGGTACAGGCCCCCCTCCCGGCTGGTATCGATCGAGCAGACCGCCAACCTGGCCGGCGGGGCCATCTGGCCCGTCGAGACCATCGACGAGGTGGCCGAGGTGGCTCACTCGGCGGGCCTCCTGACCCACATGGACGGCGCCCGCCTGCTGAACGCGGTGGTGGCAACCGGAGTCCCGGCGGCTCGTATGGCCGAGGGTATGGACAGCGTCTGGATCGACCTCACCAAGGGCCTAGGAGCAGGGGTGGGGGCGGTCATGGCCGGCAGCAGGGATTTCATCGATCGGGCATGGCGATGGAAACAGCAGTGGGGTGGGGCGATGCGCCAATCCGGAATCCTCGCCGCGATGGGCCTCTACGCGCTCGACCATCACGTGGAGCGGATGGCCGACGACCATGCCAGGGCGGCCCGCATCGGGGCGGCCCTGGCCGGGATGGCCCGGGTGGAGAGGGTGTTACCGGTGGAGACGAACATCGTGGTATTCCGGACGGCTCCGGACGGCCCCGGTTCGGCGGAGCTGATCGAGACCGCCGGCGAGTCGGGCGTGCTCATCTCGCCCCGGGATGAGCGGTCCTGCCGTATCGTCACCCATCTCGACGTGGGCGACCATGATGTCGACGTCCTGTTGGAGGTGATGGCCTCGGCACTGGACTGATCCATCGACAGTTGAGTTCTAGCGCAGAGAACCATTCGGACAGTCCTATAATCCCGGGCTCTACCCGGTTCTCTGGCTTCTCGTGCGGGAGCGGGTTAGTCTGGTGGGGCGGTACGGGGGCGTGGTGAAGCCTGGAGTTCACGCCGGCCTGTCAAGCCGGAGGTCGCGGGTTCAAATCCCGTCGTCCCCGCCACGAGAACCAGCCGCTCGGAGGGTACTGAAGAGTGTCCAGTTGGCCCGATGGCCGGCTGGAAGATCGCAGGTCGAGGAATCGGGGGCAACCCATCCCCGTCCTTTCCAGCACCCTCCTCGGAGACGGTTCTCGTAGCTCAGCGGCCAGGTAGCTCAGTCGGTAGAGCGCTGCTCTGAAAAAGCAGAGGTCCCCGGATCGACGCCGGGCCTGGCCACCTATGACATCCGTCCCATCGTCTGTCCTGGATACGCGGCGGTCTTGGCGACCGGGCCCCGGCCAGCGGTCCGCCGTGACGTTGGCGCTTCCTTCTACAGACAACTTGACGTCAGAGGTATTCGCCATATAAACTCCTTTGTGTTACAAACTATAGGAAGGTTCCCATCGTGCCCCCGGCAGTCAGCGTCGAAGGCCTAACCAAGACCTACGGCTCCGTCACCGCATTGGCGGGGGTCAGCTTCACGGTCGACGAGGGTGAGGTGCTGGCGATCCTCGGTCCGAACGGCGCCGGCAAGACCACTGCGGTGGAGATCCTGGAGGGCTACCGGCGGGCGGACAGCGGCGCGATCAGTGTGTTGGGCCACGATCCGGCATCCGGCGGTCGGGAGTTTCGCGACCGGATCGGGATCGTCCTCCAGGAGACCGGAATCGAGTTCGTGTTGACGGTCCGGGAGGCCATCGACATCTACGCCCGGTCCTATTCCCGCCGGCTACCCACGGACGAGTTGATTGACCTGGTGGGGCTGGATGGCAAGGCCGATGCCCGCATCAAGACGCTTTCCGGCGGTCAGAAGCGCCGGCTCGATCTCGCGCTGGGACTGGCCGGGGATCCCGAGCTGTTGTTCCTGGACGAGCCCACCACGGGGTTCGATCCGTCCGCCCGCCGCAAGTCCTGGGCGATGATCGAAGGCCTGACCGAGTTGGGCAAGACCATCCTGCTCACCACCCATTACCTCGACGAAGCCCAGCATCTGGCGGATCGGATCATCGTCCTGGCCGGCGGTTCCGTAGTCGCCGAAGGAACGGCCGATTCGCTGGGCGAGGGCCGTGCGTCCAGCACTATCTCGTTCACCGCCGAGGGCGCGGACGGGCCTCCTCGACTGGAGGGCGGTCCGGTCATGGCCGGCCACACCGTCACCTACAGGTCCGCCTCGGTGACCGCCGATCTGCTGGCGCTTACGACCTGGGCCACGGAGCGGGGGATCGAGTTGGGCGGCCTGGAAGTGAGCAGGCCCAGCCTTGAGGATGTCTATCTCGACATCGTGGGTGAGACCGGGAACGGGGGTCGGTCATCATGAGCGGCGCCCGCTATTTGTCCCTCGTCTGGGGCCAGTTCCGCCACAACAACCGCGTGTTCTGGCGCACTCCGGCCGCCGCCTTCTTCACCCTGGCTCTCCCGGTCATCTTCCTGATCCTGTTCAGCGTCATCTTCGGAGATGTCGAGGTGGGTGGCGGCTACAGCTTCTCCCAGTTCTTCGCTCCTGCCATGGCCGTGTTCGCAGCAGTGTCGTCAACGTTCAGCAACCTGGCGATCGGGGTGGCCTACGCCCGGGATCAGGGAATCCTCAAACGAGTCAGGGGCACGCCGCTACCGGCCTGGGTCTACATGGCGGGCCGGATCTGCTCCGGGGTCTGGTTCGCCGTGCTCTCGGTCGGCATAATGTTCATCCTGGGGTGGGCCTTCTTCGGCTTCCGGATGGTTTGGGCCAACCTCGGAACTGCGTTGGCGGTCTTCGTGGTGGGGATCGCCACGTTCTCGGCGCTCGGCCTGGCGGTGTGCGCCGTCCTCAAGAATGCAGACTCGTCCCCGGCGGTGGCGAACGGGGTGTTCCTGCCCATGGCATTCGTTTCGGGGATATTCATCCAGCTGGACGACGCGCCGCGATGGTTGGTGATCCTGGGTGACATATTCCCGCTGAAGCACTTTGCCGGGCCGTTCGGTGAGGCTTTCGACCCGCTCTACGAGGGTCCGATACTCGGGTGGGAGCACCTGGGTGTCATGGTTCTATGGCTGGCGTTCGGGATGGTGATCATCACCCGCTACTTCACCTGGGATCCGCGCGGCGCGTAGAAGGGTGCTGAAAAAGACGGGGATGGGTTGGCCCGCGACGTCTTGACCTGGGGTTTCGTTTCCGAGTGGCGGGCCAACTGGACATTTCTCAGTACCCTCCTAGAACCGCGGATAACAGGGGAGCGGCGGTTCAGTCGATCCGCCGGATGTCGGCGCCCATGACGCCGAGCCGGCTGTCGATCCTCTCGTAACCCCGCTCGATCTGCTCGGCGTTGTGGATGACGCTCTCGCCTTCCGCCACCAACGCCGCGATGAGAAGGGCCATCCCGGCCCGGATGTCGGGGCTGGACATGGTGCTGGCGGTCAGCTTGTTAGGTCCCATCACCACCGCCCGGTGAGGGTCGCACAGCACTATCTGGGCGCCCATGACGATCAGCCGGTCCACGAAGAACATCCTCGATTCGAACATCTTCTCGTGGATGAGGATCGAACCGTAGGCCTGGGTGGCGGCCACGAGGGCGATGCTGGTCAGATCGGCCGGGAAGGACGGCCACGGCCCGTCCTCGATCTTGGGGATGGCGCCGCCGAGGTCGGGCAGCACGTTGAGCGGTCCGTTGAAGCGCATCTGGGCGATGCCGTCCGGCAGAGCGTCGTACTTGATACCCAGCCGAGCCCATCCCAGATCGATCGGCTTGTTCATCTCCGGCAGGTACCCACCGATGGTGATGGGGGATCGGGTCACGGCAGCCAGCGCCATGATGCTCCCCACCTCGATGTGGTCGGGGCAGATGGTGTACTCGCCGCCGCTCAAGCGCTCCACGCCATCGATCTGGAGGATGTTGCTGCCGATGCCGGAGATGCGGGCGCCGAGGGTGTTGAGGAAGTGGCACAGGTCCTGGACGTGTGGTTCGCAAGCGGCGTTCTCGATGGTGGTGTGACCCTCGGCGAGCACGGAGGCCATGATCAGGTTCTCGGTGCCGGTCACGGACGGCTCGTCCATGAACACCACCGACCCCTTGAGCGTTCCGGCCCGGAACCGGTGACCGTTCAAGAAGCTGTAGGAGGCGCCGAGTCCTTCGAGAGCGTGCACGTGGGAGTCGATCCGGCGCCGCCCGATGACATCACCACCCGGCGGGGGGAGGTTGACCTCGCCGAAGCGAGCCAGCGAAGGTCCGGCCAGCAGGATGGAGGCCCGGATGATGCTGGCCTGCTCCTCCGAGATCTCGGAGCTGGTCATGCCGTTGCAGTGGATGTGGAGGGTCCCCGGCTCGGGGCTGGTGATCGACGCCCCCATGCCCTCCAGGATGAGGAGCAGCGACTTGACGTCGCCGATGAGGGGCACGTTGTGCAATGTGACCGGTTCTTCGGTCAGCAGGCAGGCCGCAATGATCGGTAGAGCGGCGTTCTTGTTGCCCGACGGCTCGAAGTGCCCGTGCAGCCGGGTCGGACCCCTGACCAGGAAGCTCGTCATCCCGATTCACAGGGTAGCCGCGACTCACGCTGGCACGTGCCATTTATCAGAACTTTATTTCAATTGTTAAGAGATGGTGCCTACTGCCTGTGTGTGAACAGACCGGGCCAGGATCAGCGTCGCCGATCCCGGCGGCGTCGTCAGGTCGATGTTGGCTGGGCCCGGTTCCTTTGCCGAAATGGGGGAGGGATCCGGATTCTCAGCTAGCTCTCAGGCGGCGTTCAGGAAACTCACAGGCTGGACACGCACGATGGGTTCGACATTGATCGTCCAGCTGATAAGGAGAGGATCATGCGTAATCAGGAACGCCCGGAGAACCAGCAGATCGAGTCTGGGGCATCTCCGGAGCGTAGGGCCTTCAAGTGGGTCCGGTGGTTGGGGGCCGGCGTGGCTTCCGTCGCCGTGGCCGTGGGATTGGCGGCCTGCGGAAGCGATGCCGGCGGGAACGATGGACGTGCGCCGGCTGTCCAGCAAGTCGGCACCGGCAGCGCCGAGAGTGGTCTCGGTGAGGAATCGGGTAACCGGTTGGCGTTGACCGATACCTTCGATCAGGTTCGGGCCGGCGCCCGTCTCTTCATGACCTACGACCCGGCTGCCAACGCGTTCGTCGGCGCCGTGGAGAACGTGACGACCGACGTCCTGGACAGAGTCCGGGTGGAGGTGCATCTCTCCAATGGTGTCGAGCTCGGTCCGACCACGCCGTTGGACCTGGCGCCTGGTGAGATCGTGGACGTCAGGCTTCCTGCCACTGCCACGCCGTTCGACGGTTGGAGCCCCCACGCCGAGGTGGGTTCCGGTGGTGCCGAGGCGTCCGGTGGGCACGGATCCGGCGGCGAGGGCTCGGAAGGCTCTATGGCCGGCGAAGGTTCCGGTGAGCATCGAGCTACCGCCGCCGTCAAGAAGGCCGCCACAGGCAACGCCGAGGGGTCTGAAGGCTTCGAGGCGGGTGAAGGCGCCGAGGGTTCCGAGGGTGGTCTTGGCGAGGAGTCGGGCTACCGGTTGGCGTTGACCGACGTCTTCGAAGAGGTCCGGGCCGGCGCCCGGCTGGTCATGGCCTACGACCCGGCCTCCAACGCGTTTGTCGGGGCCGTTGAGAATGTGACCGCCGACGTCCTGAACAGGGTCCGGGTGGAGGTCCATCTCTCCAACGGGGTCGAGCTCGGCCCGACAAACCCCGTGGACTTGAGACCGGGCGAGATGAGCCACGTCCTCCTACCGGCTACGAGCACGCCGTTCGACGGCTGGAGCCCGCACGCCGAGGTCGGTCCGAGCAGCGCCGAGGCTTCCGGTGAGCACGGCCCTGCCGGCGAAGGTAGAGAACGATCCGGTGGCCATGGGAGTGGCGAGGGCTCGGGGAGCTAAACCTGGCGAACTCGGATCGCCGCGATGCGGGAGGCGGCCTCCTCGACGGAGTGTTCAGGAGGCCGCCGTATCCCTCGCTCTGGCCGGTCCGGGTTTCGATCCGTAAGTCTTCCGCCGAGCATCCGAGCAGCTCCCGGCTCCACTCGCAGGGCACGGACATCGTCATCGCCGCGAGCGGCTTGGTGGGTGCTGCAGCGGTACCCGGGTCGGGGCGGGGTAGCATCGGGGCATGTTCCGTTTCCTTACTGCCGGTGAGTCTCACGGGCCGGGGCTGGTCACCATCGTGGAGGGGCTTCCGGCCGGGTTGGAGGTGTCGCGCCAGGGTCTCGGGTACGAGTTGGCTAGGCGCCGTCTCGGTTACGGCCGGGGCGCCCGCATGAAGATCGAGAAGGACGAGCTGGAGATCATGGGCGGGGTACGCCATGGTCGGACCCTCGGTTCTCCGGTGGCGGTGATCATCCGCAACACAGAGTGGCCGCGCTGGCAGGACGAGATGTCGCCCGACCCCGGGGTCCCCAAACGGCCCATGACTACGCCGCGTCCGGGGCATGCCGACCTGGTGGGAATGCTCAAGTACGACACCAAGGACGCCCGCAACATCCTGGAGCGGGCATCGGCTCGGGAGACCGCGGCCCGGACCGTGGCCGGCTACCTCGCCAAGCAGCTGCTGGCCAGCATCGGCGCCACGGTGGTCAGCCATGTGGTCGCGATCGGCGAGGCCGTCTCCGATTCGGAGGACCTGCCCACCATCGAGGACCTGCCCACCATCGACGCGTCATCGGTGCGGGCGTTCGGGACCGATGCAGAGGCGATGATGGTGGCCGAGATCGAGCGGGCCAAGGCGGACCGCGACACGCTCGGGGGAGTGGTGGAGGTGCTGGTCTACGGCCTGCCGCCCGGCGTCGGCTCCTATGACCATTGGGACCGGCGCATCGAAGCCCGCCTGGCCGAGGCACTGATGTCGATCCAGGCCATGAAGGCGGTCGAGATCGGCGACGGCCTGCGGTCGTGCCGGCGGCGGGGATCGGTCGCCCACGACGAGATCTACTACGAGGACGGGCAGTTCTACCGCAACACCGACCGGGCCGGGGGTATCGAGGGAGGCATGACCACAGGCCAGCCGATGCGGGTACGGGTGGCGATGAAGCCGCTTTCGACGGTGATGCGCCCCCTCCCCACCGTGAACGTGGTGACGAAGGAGCCGGAGGTGGCCTTCCGGGAGCGTTCCGATGTCTGTGCGGTGCCCGCCGCGGGTGTGGTGGCCGAACAGATGGTCGCCATCGTGGCGGCTCAGGAGCTCCAGCGAAAGTTTGGCGGCGACACTGTGGAGGACTTCGTTGTCAACGTGACCTCCTACCGGCACCGTATCCGCACCTTCTGAGCGATGGGGAACCTCTGGCTCATCGGCATGATGGGCAGCGGGAAGAGCACGGTCGGTCGCCGCATCGCCGCCATCACGGGTCGCGGTTTCGTGGATGTCGACTCGCTCGTGGAGGAGCGAGCCGGCAAGTCCGTCGCAAGCATCTTCGAGGAGCAGGGCGAGGCGGCTTTTCGTGAGATGGAGGGCGCCGAGATACGCCGCCTGTCCGCTGAGCCGGCGCCGCGAGCCCCCGGCCGCGTGATCGCGACCGGTGGGGGGGCGGTCCTCGACCCGGCCGGTGTGCAAGCCATGCGCCGTTCCGGAGTGGTGGCGTGGCTGGACGCACCCTCGGGGGTGCTCGTCGGGCGGATAGGAGGCAAGGACCGTCCGTTGCTGGCCGGTACGGATGCCGCATCCCGACTGGCGGAGATGCTGGCCGGTCGCCACAACCTTCTGCGCCAGGCCGCTCACTACCGGATCGATGCGGACCGTCCGCTTGACGAGGTGGCCCCCGAGGTGGCCGGTTGCGCCCGGGTGGCGGTGGGTGACGCGTCGGAGGTGCTGATCGGACCCGGCCTGCCCGATCATCTCCTACCGGCATCCTCGGGTCGTGAGCAGGCGGTGGTCATCTGCCAGCCGGGTTCCCGCTCGGTAGCCGGATCGGTGTTCGAACTGGTCGGTTCCGAGGCGACAGCCACGTTGATCGAGGTGCCCGACCGCGACGAGGCCAAATCCATGGAGACGCTGGCAGTGCTCTACGGCCGGCTCGCGGAACTCAATCTGGGAAGGCACGACACCGTCGTCGGTGTCGGGGGCGGGGCGGTGACCGACCTGGCAGGATTCGTGGCGGCCACCTGGCTGAGGGGTATCGAATCGATCCTGGTGCCGACCACCCTCCTGGGCGCCATCGATGCTTCCATCGGGGGCAAGACCGGCATCAACGTCATGGGCAAGAACCTGGTCGGGTCCTTCTGGCATCCGTCGCGGGTGGCCATCAGCCTCGATGTGCTGAGCAGGCTGCCGGAGCCGCTCCTGCTGGAAGGTTCGGCGGAGGCGATCAAGGCCGGCTTCATCGCCGATCCGAGGCTGGTGGACCTGTTCATGGAGCACGGACTGTCCTTCCCGATGGCCGAGGTGGTGAGCCGGGCTGTGGCGGTCAAGGCGGATGTCGTGTCGGAGGACTTCCGGGAGACCGGCCGGCGGGCGATCCTCAACTTCGGGCACACCCTGGGTCACGGCATCGAAGTGGTGTGCGGGCTGTCCCATGGCCACGCCGTGGCGGTGGGGATGGTGGCGGCCGCGGCCGTATCCGCTGACCGCCTCGGGTTCGACGAGGCCCGGGTGCGGCTACCGCTGGAGCGTCTGGGGTTGCCGACCCGCGTCGACGCCGCCACCCCCGACGCCATCCTCCGGCTGGTGCAGCGGGACAAGAAGCGCACCGCGTCCGGCCTCCGCATGGTTCTGCTGCGCGCGATCGGGGACCCCTCGGTCGAGTACGTGGATGAGGCAGCTCTACGGCTGGGCCTGGCAGCAGTCGGCATAGCGGGTTGAACCCGGCCCGGGCTGACCTCGCTGTCTCGCGGGTTTCGGGCCCTGCTGTCGGGTGTGGGTCTGGCCATCCTCCGCTCCATCACACGGCATTCGGCCGGCAAAGGGCCTTCTCGTCGACGCCGCCATCCTCACGTACCTGTCTGCCTGACCGCCCGGCCGGGCCGACTGGCAGTCTTGAGCCCTGCCCGTTGTAGGCAGGGACGCTCAGCTTTCACCCTCCGTAGTCCAATTCACAGATTGGGAATCATGATGCAACTGTTGTTGCGTCCTCTCGGTAGGATGAGTGGCGGCCGGGTCGGCGGGACGTTGCCCTAACGACTCGAGGATCGGTCCTACTCGAGCCGGGTCGTCCGAGCGGTAAATGCGAGTGCTCCGAAGCGGCTATCGGTCCCATCAGACGTGGGAACTCGGGATTGATGGACCGCGGTGTCTGAAGTCGGATACGTCAGGAAGATGGTGCGAAGGCATGGTGAAGACACTGTGGCCGGCGAAGCGGCTGCCGGCAGTGGAAGGTCTACGGGAAGCAGGCGTGCCCGCGCGGCCGGTTTGGTGACGACGTGGGAGTCGTGAAAGACACCGGCCGGGGGCAGGCCGAGAACGAGAACCCTGGGCGGTCGCATCTCCAGGTTGACTGACGCAATCCTGCGAATCAGTGAAGACCTTGAACTCGACACCGTCCTTCAGGAGGTCGCGGACGGTGCCCGGTTGCTGACCGGTGCTCGCTACACCGCTCTCACCACTCACGACGAATCCGGCAAGCCCCAGGACGTGCTGATCTCCGGTCTGACCGACGAGGAGACCGAGCGGATACTGAGCTATCAGTCGGGGACAGCCATTTTCGGGTACCTCAGCCTGCTGCGCGAATCGCTGAGAACACGGGACTTCATAGCCCACGTCGAAGCGGCCGGATTTACCGACTTTCCCGTGAAGATCGGGACATTCCTGAGTACCCAGATCCGCGTACGGGACAGGCACGTGGGAAACATCTACATCGGTGAGAAGGAATCCGGAGGGGAGTTCACCCTCGAGGATGAGGAGACGCTGAAGATGTTCGCCGCGCAGGCGGCGATGGCTATCACCAACGCACGCCGTTACGGCGACGAGCAGCGGGCCAAGGCCGACCTCGAAGCCCTACTCAACACCTCTCCGGTGGGCGTGGTGGTCTTCGATGCGCTCACCCGGGGAGTGGTCAGGATCAATCGGGAAGCGTGCCGTCTTATCGGTCACCGATCCGGGGAGGAGAAGGACTCCGCTCGTACCCTCGGCAAGGTCGAGTTCCGGCGTATGGACGGAACGGTCATGGCGCACGACGAGGTCCCGTTCGAGCGGGCACTACGTACCGGCGAGATCGTCCGCGCCGAGGAGTTGGTGATCGTCCGTCCGTCGGGTGATCAGGTGACCACCCTCATCAACGCCACTCCTATCCGCTCTGAAGACGGCCAACTCGTCGCCGTCGTGGCAACCATCCAGGACATCACCCCGCTGGAGGAGCTGGAGCGTCTCCGTACCGACTTCTTGGGGATGGTCAGCCACGAGTTGAGAACCCCGCTGACGTCGATCAAGGGTTCCGCCGCCACTGTGCTGGGTGCCTCATCGCCGCTCGATCCGGCCGAGATCCGCCAGTTCTTCCGCATCATCGAGGAACAGGCCGACAACATGCGGGACCTGATCAATAACCTGTTGGACCTGAGCCGGATAGAGGCGGGAACCCTTTCGGTGGTGGCCGAACCGACCGATGTGTCGGCTTTAGTCGACCAGGCGAGGAATGCCTTCCTCAGCAGCGGATACCGCAACAGTATCGAGATCAACGTGGCACCGGGCTTGCCGCGGGTCACAGCGGACGGCAAGCGGATCGTCCAGGTTCTGCACAACTTGTTCTCCAACGCGTCGAAATACTCCGGGGACTGGTCTCCCATCCGAGTGACGGCCTGGCTCCACGACGCCCATGTGGTCGTATCGGTATCCGACGAAGGCAAGGGTATAGCCAGCGAGCACCTTCCTCGGCTGTTCACGAAGTTCTCCCGGATCGACGTCGGCGGAGATCACCGGGTTGGCGGCAACGGCCTCGGCCTTGCGATCTGTCGAGGCATCGTGGAGGCCCACGGCGGCCGTATCTCGGCCGAGAGCGCTGGGGAAGGGCACGGAACGCGGTTCACCTTCACGATCCCGGCTGTCGACGAAACCACCGGCGATCGTCTACTCGACCCGGCCGCTGGGCCCACGCATTCCGGCGACGCGCATCGAGCGAGCGACCGGATCCTGGTAGTGGACGACGACCCTCAGATACTGCGGTACGTCCGCAATACCCTGGCCACGGCGGGATACACACCGGTGGTAACCGGCGACGCGAACGAGGTGGGCAGCTTGCTCGAATCGGAGAGCCCGCGACTCGTGCTGGTGAATCTGGTCCTACCCGGAATCGACGGGTTCGAGTTGCTGAGGCGCATCCGCTCCGATTTCCACACCCCGGTCATCATCCTGTCCGGCCTTGGGCAAGGCCAGGAAATCGCCAAGGCGTTCGAGCTAGGTGCCGCGGACTACGTTGTGAAGCCGTTCTCCCCGGCCGAACTCGTGGCCAGGATCGGAGCGGCGCTACGCCAGGTGGCCGCCTTTCCGCACGCCGGGATCGAGCCGTACAGGTACGCCGACCTGGCCATCAACTATCTGGAACGTTCGGTGACCGTGGCAGACAAACCCGTTCGTCTCACTCCGACCGAGTACAAGCTTCTGTTCGAACTCTCCCGTTACCCCGGACGGGTACTGACGCACGACCAGTTGCTGGAGAGCGTATGGAGCCAGAACCGGCCGGCAGATCAGCGCCTCCTGCGCTCGTTCATCAAGAACTTGCGCAGGAAGATCGGGGACGACGCCAGGAACCCGTCCTACATCTTCACGCAGTCCGGCGTCGGTTACCGTCTCGCGAAGCCGTAGTTGATAGTTGATATTGGATTACGCTGGTCACCAACCACTGGCCACTGGGCACCGACTCCTCTCTAGAATCGCCCCATGGTCTCCACCAACGATGTCAAGTCAGGCATGGCGCTCGATCTGCCGGACGGGTTGTTCTTGATAGTCGAGCAGCAGCACGTCAAGCCCGGCAAGGGGCGGGCCTTTGTCCGCATGAAGCTGAAGAACCTGGTCACCGGCGCCGTGGTCGACCGCACCTTCCGCGCCGACGAGAATGTGCCGCAGGCCATCATCGACCGCCGGGACCACCAGTTCCTCTACCGAGACGACATGGGCTTCCACTTCATGAACCTGGAGACGTATGCCCAGTTCGCGATTGCCGAAGAGGACGTGGGCGAGGCCGCCAACTACATAACCGACGGCGCGACCGTGATGCTTCCTCTGTACGAGGGCAACCCGATCGGCGTAGAGTTGCCCGCCTCGGTCGCGTTGGAGGTCGCCATGGCTGAACCCGCGGTCCGGGGTGATCGGGTGTCGGGCGCCACCAAGCCCGTCACGCTCGAAACCGGCCTGGTGGTCCAGGCGCCGCTGTTCATCGAAGCCGGTGACACCATCAAGGTGGACACCCGCTCCGGCACCTACATTTCGCGGGCTTGACGGTGGCGGGATATGGCCGAGCACGCCTCCAAGACCGCCCGCGACCCGCGGACCGCGGCGCTGGCCGCCCTCTACCAGGCCGACCTACGGAGTGATGTAGACCCGACCACCGGACTCACCGGCAAGGCCAAGCGCTACGCAGCGGGTGTCAGAACCCATCAGCATGATCTCGACCGGCGGATCGAGGCGGCCTCGGAGCGCTGGCCCCTGCACCGGATGCCGGTGGTGGACCGGACCATCCTACGCCTCGCCCTGTACGAGCTTCTTCACGAGTCCACCCCGACGGCGGTCGTGCTCAACGAAGCGATCGAGCTCGCCAAGAGGTACTCGACGAAGAGGAGCGGCTCTTTCGTCAACGGAGTCCTCTCCACCCTCGCCGGGCAGGTGCGGACCGAAGGTTGAGCCGGTGGGATGGCCCGACCTTCTCGGCGGGTTCCTGCCGACAGGTCTGACCCGTGGCGGACCAGGTGGCTGGCCGGCCGGCCGGCCACCTCAGTCGCTCGGCGCATCCCGTGAATCGGTACAGAACGCGAAAATCGTGGTCGCCGGGCTTCGCCCGCCGGGCCCTCCCCCTGCCGCTACCACCTGGTATCGAGCGCGTCCCGTCTTCCCCCGGCGGGGCTGCTCGACGATCTGACCTCTTGTGATCCGGCGGACGTCCGAACCGGACTGTGCTGGTATTTACGGTTATCAAACATCGTAGAACGAGGGTGTGACACGAACCGTGGGTAGAGCACGGCCGGTGCAGCCCTTCGGTGGAGAAGCCTGGGTGGATTGGCATCGGGTGATCCTCGGACCGGCGTACTTCCAGTCGGGCCGCATGAACGAAAGAGCCCGGGACTCGGGACGCTCCGATCCTGCTAGCGTTGCGCCGAACCTTTAATCCGGTCCGGTGAGGCCGGGAAGGAGACCCGAGTTGCGCCGAGCGGCGCCCGCGCCGCGGCGAGTACGCTCCGGCGTGCCTTCCCGTACCGCTTCCCCTCACCCCTTCCGGTTGACACGCGGCCTGAGGAGGACGTGGTAACTGATGCCCATGGTGATGGCCGCCGCCGACGTCAGGCGGTCGCTGACCCGCATCTCTCACGAGATCATCGAGAAGTCGCGGGACGTCCTCCCGGTGCTAGTGGGGATCCACACCCGGGGCGTACCGCTGGCCCGTCGAATCGCCGCGGTCATCGAGGAGGTCGGGGGCGCCCGGGTGCCGGTGGGCGCCCTGGACATCGGCCTGCACCGCGACGACCTGTCTACCAGGCCCACCACACCGCTGTCGGGGACCCAGCTTCCGGTCGACATCACCGCCCGGACCGTGGTGCTCGTCGACGACGTCCTCTACACGGGCCGCACCGTGCGGGCCGCGCTGGACGCCTTGAACGACTTCGGACGGCCGGAGGCGGTGCGCCTGGCTGTACTGGTTGACCGGGGACACCGCCAGCTTCCGATCCGTCCCGACCATGTCGGGCGGAACCTTCCCACCTCTGTGGCCGAACGGGTCTCGGTGAGGCTGGGCGAGATCGACGGGGGTGACGACGGGGTGTGGGTGGAGGAGGTACTGGGTTGAACTTCCTCACCACCGAAGGACTACCCCGGGACGACCTCGAGGAGATACTGGACCTGGCCGACGAGTTCACCCGCGTGCTGGCCCGCCCGATTCCCAAAGTCCCCGCTCTCCAGGGCAAGCTGGTGGCCAACATGTTCTTCGAAAGCTCCACGCGCACCCGGCTGTCGTTCGAGCGGGCCGCACGGGCACTGTCGGCCGACGTGATGAGCTTCTCCGCGTCCGGCTCGTCCCTATCCAAGGGGGAGAGCCTCAAGGACACGGCGTTGACCATCGAAGCCATGGGCGTGGACCTGATGGTGGTGCGCCACCGGGCCACGGGCGCCCCGTGGCGGATAGCCGGATGGACAGGGTGCCAGGTCATCAACGCCGGCGACGGTGCCCATCAGCATCCCACCCAGGCCATGCTGGACGCCCTGACCCTGCGCCGGCGATTCGGCGATCTGGACGGCCTGCGGGTGGCCATCGTGGGTGACATCCGCCACTCGCGGGTGGCCCGGTCCAACGTGTTCGCCCTCACCACTCTGGGCGCCAGCGTGACACTGGTGGCGCCCAGGACCCTCCAGCCGGTTGACTGCGAAGGCTGGCCGGTCGAGACGACCGACGACCTAGACGCGGTGGTGGGGTCGGTCGATGCCGCCTACCTGCTGCGGATCCAGACGGAACGGGGAGGCGCCTCGGTGTTTCCGTCGCTGCCCGAGTACGTATCCCGGTACGGCATGACCCGCGATCGCTTCGCCCGCCTTCCCGCCGATGCGGTGGTGCTTCACCCCGGTCCGATGAACCGGGGTGTGGAGGTCGACGACGTGGTGGCCGGTCATCCCCGGGCACTGATCCTGGACCAGGTGACCAACGGCGTGGCGGTGCGGATGGCCATTCTGTTCCGCCTGCTCGGAGGCAAGTGATGAGCGGGATCCTCCTGACGGGCGGTGGAGTTCTCACGCCGGGCGGCGAGGTCCGGACCGACGTCCTCATCGAGCGCGGCCGGGTGACCGCCGTGGGGCCTCACCCGGAGGCCACGGAGGGCTACCGGGCAGGCCGGCAGGTGATCGATGTCTCGGGCCTGGTGGTGGGACCCGGTTTCGTGGACCTCCATGCCCATCTCCGGGAGCCGGGCCAGGAATGGAAGGAGGACATCGCCTCCGGATCCCGGGCGGCCGCCGCCGGGGGGTTCACCGCGGTGGTCGCCATGCCCAACACGGATCCGCCCACCGACTCGGGCCACCTGGCCCGCTACATCAGCGACCGGGGCCGGCAGGTGGGGCTGGTCGACGTGATCCCGGCCGGATGCATCACGATGGGGATGGAAGGCCTCCGGCTGTCCCATCTGGACGACCTGTTCGCCGCCGGCGCGCGGGTCTTCACCGACGACGGGGTCACGGTGGCCGACTCGGGCCTGCTGCGGCGGGCCATGGAGTACCTGCACTCGAGGGGCGGGGTGATCGCCCAGCATGCCGAGGACCCCGGCCTGGGCCGGGGCGGGCACATGCACGAGGGCCGGGTGTCCTCGTTGCTCGGCATGGGAGGTATTCCGCCCCAGGCCGAGACGGTGATCGTGGCCCGTGACCTGGCCGTAGCCGAGCTCACCGGCGCCGCCTATCACGTCCAGCACGTCAGCTGTGCCGGCACCCTGGACCTGATCGAGTCCGCCCGCCACCGGGGGGTGAACGTGACCGCCGAGGTGACCCCGCATCACCTCTGGTTCTCCGACCAGCAGGTGTTGTCGATGGATCCGGTGGCCAAGATGTACCCGCCGCTCCGCACGTCCGCCGACATCGAGGCGCTCCGAGACGGGCTCCGCGACGGCGTGATCGATGCGGTCGCCACCGACCACGCTCCCCACGCCGCCCACGAGAAGGACGTTCCGTTCGAGGAGGCGCCCAAGGGGGTTACCGGACTGGAAACCGCCTTTTCAGCAGTCCGCACCGTCCTCGACCCGGATCCCCGGCTGCTTTTCGAGCGGATGTCGGTCACCCCGGCGACGATTGCCTCGCTCGAGCGGCACGGCAACTGGATCGAGCCCGGGATCCCGGCCAACCTGGTGGTGGTGGACTGGCACGAGCAGTGGACTCCCGAGCTGTTCCGGTCCAAGTCGGCCAACTCCCTGTTCACGGGGGTACCGCTGAACGGCCGGGTCCGCCTCACCTTCCGCGATGGCCGGCTTACCCATGACTCCGCACGGCTCGACATGGCCGCGCCGTCTGCCGGACTCGGAGGACTCGGATGAGCGGCGGGTTCCTGGTTACGGCCGACGGGGAGGTGTTCGAGGGCAGGCCGGTAGGCGTCGAAGGGGTCCGGGTGGGAGAAGCCGTGTTCAACACCTCCATGACCGGCTACCAGGAGGTGCTGTCCGATCCTTCCTATGCCGGCCAGGTGGTGGTCATGACCTCGCCCCACATCGGCAACTACGGCGTCAGCGACTACGACGACCAGGCCGCCCGGCCCGCCGCCCGCGGCCTGGTCGTGCGCGCGCGGTGGCGGGGGGCCGCCCGGCGGGGGGGGGGGGGGCCCCAGCCCCCCGCCCCCCCCGGGCCCCCGGCCGGGGGGGGGGCCGCGCCCGACACCCCGCCGCGCCCCCCCCCCCCGCGGGGG
>JAPPHZ010000017.1:19843-46457 GCA_028820935.1 bacterium
ATTCCTCGCCGGCCCTGGGGTGGTACATCCCCTCCCCCCACCGCCCAACCCCCCGCCCCCCCCCCTCTCCCCCCCGGCCCCCCCCCCCGGGCGCCGGGGGCGGGGCCCTCCGCTCGCTGTCGCGGCGGCACTCCAACTGGCGGGCCGAGGGAACCCTGGCCGCCTACCTGCGGTCCCACGAGATGGTGGCGCTGGCCGATCTCGACACCCGGCGGCTCACCCGCCACCTGCGGGATCGAGGGGCGATGCCGGTCGCGATCGGCGCCGGGGTCGGGCCCGCGGAACTGGCGGCGCTGGCGGCGGAGGCACCGCGGATGGAAGGGCAGGACCTGGCAACCGGGGTTTCCACCCCCGAGCCATACCGGTTCGATCCTGACGGCGATCCGGTGGGCCGGGTGGTTGCCATCGACCTCGGCATGAAACGCGACATCGGCAGGCGGCTGGCCGGCCGCGGGCTGGAGGTCCATGTCCTGCCCGCGACCTGTACCGCCGGGGACATCCTCGGTCTAGATCCGACCGGCGTCTTCCTGACCAACGGACCGGGTGATCCCGAGCCGCTGGAGCACACGATCGACACGGTGCGAGCGCTGCTCGGCGCCCTTCCCGTGTTCGGCATATGCCTCGGCCACCAGGTGATCGGCCTGGCCCTCGGCGCCACGACCTTCAAGCTGCCCTTCGGGCACCACGGCGGCAACCACCCGGTCCGCCGCCTGGAGGACGGCGGGGTGGAGATCACCGCCCAGAATCACGGGTTCGCGGTCGACCTATGGTCGTTGGCGAGCCGGGAGGCGCCGGAGCGGGAAGGTCTGGCTGGTCCCGACCTCCTGCCCCGGCAGGTCACAAGCGATTTCGGCGAGGTGCGGCCCACCCATCAGAACCTCAACGACGGGACCCTGGAAGGGCTTCGATGCCTGGACATTCCCGCCATGTCGGTCCAGTACCACCCCGAAGCCGCGCCCGGTCCCCACGATGCGCTGGGGCTGTTCGACGACTTCCTGGCCCTGATGGGCCTCGGAACCGAGGACCGCTGATGCCCAGGCGCACCGACATAGAGAGCATCCTGGTGATCGGTTCCGGCCCGATCGTGATCGGCCAGGCGTGCGAGTTCGATTATTCGGGTACCCAGGCGGCCAAGGTGCTCAGATCGGAGGGCTACCGGGTGATCCTGGTCAACTCCAACCCTGCCACGATCATGACCGACCCGGAGTTCGCCGACGCCACCTACCTCGAACCGATAACGCCCGGGATCGTCGAGCGGATTCTGGAACGCGAGTCACCCGATGCCCTGCTACCCACCCTCGGCGGGCAGACCGCGCTCAACGTGACCGCCGATCTCGCCCGTTCCGGGGTGATAGAACGGCTCGGGGTGGAACTCATCGGCGCCGGCTTCGACGCCATCGAGCGGGCCGAGGACCGGGGACTGTTCAAGGAGACGATGGCGGCGGTAGGCATCGAGTCGCCCCGTTCCGGATACGCCCGATCGATGGAGGAGGCGGTAGCAGCGGCCGCGGACATCGGCTACCCGGTGATGGTCCGCCCCTCATTCATCCTGGGCGGGGGCGGTACCGGCGTAGCCGAGGACGAGGAGGACTTCCTGGAGATCGCCGGGCACGGCCTCAGCGCCTCCCCGGTAAGCGAGATCCTCGTTGAGGAGTCGGTGGTGGGCTGGAAGGAGTACGAACTCGAGGTGATGGCCGACCGGCGCGGCAACGCGGTCATCGTCTGCTCGATCGAGAATCTGGACCCGATGGGCGTCCACACCGGCGACTCGATCACCGTGGCCCCGATCCAGACCCTGTCGGACCGGGAGTACCAGGAGATGCGGAACGACGCCATCACATGCCTCCGGGCCATCGGTGTCCAGACCGGGGGTTCCAACGTCCAGTTCGCGGTGGATCCGGCCACCGGGCGCCGGTTGATCATCGAGATGAACCCCCGCGTTTCCCGGTCATCCGCCCTCGCTTCCAAAGCCACCGGATTCCCGATCGCCAAGATCGCCGCCCTCCTGGCGGTGGGGTACACCCTCGACGAGATCGCCAACGACATCACCGGCGCCACCCCCGCCAGCTTCGAGCCGGTGCTGGACTACACGGTGGTCAAGATCCCCCGCTTCGACTTCGCCAAGTTCCCGATGGCGCCCGACCGGCTTGGCACCTCGATGCGGTCGGTGGGAGAAGCCATGGCCATCGGGCGTACCTTCCCAGAGGCCTTGCAGAAGGCGCTGCGGAGTCTGGAGACAGGCCGGCAGGGGCTCAACGCCGATCCGGGGGAGAGAGAGCTGCGCTCCGTGTCCGACCGGGCCCTGGACGAGGCGGTGGCGACTCCCAGTTCCGGCCGGATCTTCCAGGTGGGGGAGGCGATCCGACGGGGTCGGAGCGTGGAACACCTGGCCCGATCCACCGGCATCGACCCCTGGTTCCTGGACCAGATGGCCGAGATCTACGAGCTCCGGGCCGAGCTGGAGGAGGCGGGCGCGCCCCGGACCGATCTGGTGCGGGAGGCCAAGCGGATGGGGTTCTCGGACGCCCAGCTGGCGCACATCTGGGGGGAGACCGAGGCCGGTATCCGGGAGTTCCGGCGAGCGACCGGCATCCGGCCGACCTACAAGCGGGTCGATACCTGCGCCGCCGAGTTCGAAGCGCGGACCCCCTACTTCTACTCCACCTACGAGGACGAGAGCGAGGTGGAGGCAACCGGCAAGCCCCGGGTGGTGATCCTCGGGTCCGGTCCCAACCGGATCGGCCAGGGCATCGAGTTCGACTACTGCTGCGTGCACGCCTCCTTCGCCCTCAAGGAGGCCGGGTACGAGACCGTGATGGTCAACTGCAACCCCGAGACGGTCTCCACCGACTACGACACCTCCGACCGCCTCTACTTCGAGCCCCTGACGGTGGAGGACGTGCTGGAGATCTGCGATGCGGAGGATCCCGTGGCGGTGGTGGTCCAGCTGGGCGGCCAGACCCCGCTCAACCTGGCCGGACGGCTGGAGGCCAACGGAGTACCCATTGCCGGCACCCCTCCGGATCGCATCGACGAGGCGGAGGACCGGGAGCGCTTCTCGGCCCTGTGCCGGCAACTGGGCATCGCCCAGCCTCCTCACGGCACCGCCACCAGCCCTGAAGAGGCGGCCCGAGTGGCGGACTCCATCGGCTTCCCGGTGCTGGCGCGACCCTCCTACGTACTAGGCGGCCGGGCCATGCGGGTGGTCTATTCGGCAGCAGATCTCGACCGTTACCTGGCCGACCTGTACGGCAAGGACCAGCAGGCCGGGTTCGATCTGGCCTCGGCTCCCGTCCTGATCGATCGCTTCCTCGAGGCGGCCACAGAAGTCGATGTGGATGCCGTATACGACGGAGCGGAGCTACTGGTCGGAGGCATCATGGAACATGTCGAGCAGGCCGGTGTTCACTCCGGCGACTCGGCGTGCATCACCCCGCCACCCACCCTCAGTGCGGCCGCTCGCCGGACGATCGTCGGCGCCACGGGAGACCTGGCGAGGGCACTCGAGGTCAGGGGGCTGATCAACCTCCAGTTCGCGGTCAGGGGGGACGAGGTCTTCCTGCTGGAGGCCAACCCGCGGGGATCCCGGACCGTCCCGTTCATCTCCAAGGCCAAGGGAATCCCGCTCGCCAAGATCGCCTCGCTGGTGATGATGGGGGCCACGCTCGAGGATCTGGTGGCGGAAGGGATGTATTCACCTCCGGGCGAACCGCGGTTCGTGGCGTGCAAGGAGGCGGTGCTGCCTTGGGACAGGTTCCCCGAGGAGGACACCCTGCTCGGACCCGAGATGCGGGCGACCGGCGAGGTGATGGGGATCGGTCCGGGGCCGGGGGTGGCATACTCGAAGGCCATGCTTGCGGCGGGAAGCGGCATCCCGGACGCAGGAACGGTGTTCCTCTCCTTCGCGGATCCCGACAAGCCGGCCGGCGCACGGATCGGGGAGGCCCTTCACAGCCTGGGGCTGAATCTGGTCGCCTCGCCCGGAACTGCCGGATACCTGCAAGCCCGAGGCATACCGGCCGAACCGGTGCCCAAAGTCGGCGAGGGTCCCGAAGACACGGTATGGCAGATCGAGTCGGGCCGGGTCGACATGGTCATCAACACCCCCCAGGGACGGCGGGCAAGGGGAGATGGTCGGCTGATGCGCCGGGCCGCGTCCTCGCGGGGCGTCCCCATCGTCACGACCGTGGCCGGTGGCGAGGCGGTAATCCGCAGCCTGCGCGGCTCCGTGGAGGCCGTGTACGACGTACGGAGCCTGCAGGATTGGCACCGCTGAACCGCTCGGTCGCGCTGGGGCCGGTGACGCTCCGCTCTCCCCTGGTGGGAGCGTCCGGAACCGTGGGTTCGGCGGTCGACTTCGTCTCGGTGGCGTCTCCCGACTACTACGGCGCGCTGGTGGCGAAGTCCGTGGCGCCCGAGCCCTGGTCCGGCAACCCGCCTCCCCGGCTGGCGCCCGCCGGAGCGGGCATGCTCAACGCCATCGGCATCCAGAACCCCGGCATCGAAGCCTGGCTGGCGGAGTTCGGTCCCCTCCTGGACAGCGTCGGCGTCCCTGTCTGGGGCTCGGCAGTGGGTCACCACCCGGACGACTTCGCCGAGGTGGCCAGGGGTCTCGAGGACGGCGGTGTGGACGCGGTGGAGGTCAATCTGTCCTGTCCCAACCTCGACGGGCACGGGCTGATCGCCCTCGATCCGTCTGCGTCGGCCCGGGTGATCGAGGCGGTACGGAACGCCGCCTCGGGTCCGGTCTCGGCCAAGCTGTCGCCGAACGCCTCTGACATCGTGGCGGTAGCCCGGTCCGTCTGGAATGCCGGCGCCGATTGGGTGGTGATCGGCAACACTGTCTGGGGCGCCGCCATCGACGTCGAGTCCAGGGCCCCTCGGCTGGCCATGGGGAGCGGCGGCTACTCCGGGCCCCCGCTCAAACCGATAGCGTTGCGGGCCGTCATGGAGGTGGCAACCCGGCTTCCCGGGCTTCCGATCCTGGGTTGCGGCGGTGTGACCAGGGCCGCGGACGTGGTGGAGTACCTCATGGCGGGCGCCGGCGCGGTGGCGATAGGGACGGTCCACTTCGCGGAGCCCCGGGCGGCACGGCGCATCGACCGCGAATTGGCAAGATGGTGCCGGTCCCGTGGCGTGGAACAGGTGTCCGACCTGGTAGGCGTTGCCCTCCCGGAGGAATCCCTACCATGACCGGCAGCATGGCCGATGGATCGCACCCCGGCGAGAGCGGACCGTACAACCCCATACTGGTGGCTCTCGACGTTCCGACCGGCGAGGATGCCGTCCGCCTCGCCCGGGAACTCTCGCACCACGTGGGCGGGTTCAAGGTCGGGCTCGAGCTCCTGACCGGTCCCGGTCCCGGCATCGTGGGGGTGATCGGACGGCTCGGAAAGCCGGTGTTCGCCGACGCGAAGCTGCATGACATTCCCAACACCGTCAGGGCGGCGGCGCGCCATCTGGGGGAGGCGGGCGCGCGATGGGTCACCGCTCACGCCGCCGGAGGCAAGGCAATGCTGGAAGCGGCGGTCGAGGGCCTGCGAGAGGGAGCAGGGTCCCGCGCCGCCGGGATCCTCGCCATCACCGTTCTCACCAGCCTCGATCAGGATGCGTTGGCGGCGACCGGGGTGGCTGCGACACCGGGGAAGCTGGCCGCGGTCCGAGCGCGGCTGGCCGGTGAGGCCGGCTGCGAAGGCGTGATCACCTCGGTCCGCGAGTTGGGCGTGATAAGGGATGTGACCCCCCAACTGCTGCGGGTCGCGCCCGGTATCCGACCGGTCGGCGTCGACGCTCACGACCAGGCCAGGGCAGCCACGCCTGCCGAAGGGATCGAGCGTGGCGCTCACTACCTGGTGATAGGCCGGGCCATTACCGGAGTGCAGGACCCTGGCCGGGCTGCTCTCGACATTCTGTCCGACCTCAGCCTGGCTTGAGTTGTGAAGGCGAAGGGGATGCTGGCTAGGAGGGTGCTGCAAAAGACGGGGATAGTTGGCCCGCGATGCCTTGACCCTGGGGTGTTATCCCGGACTTCGGGCCAGTTGGACATTTTTCAGTACCCTCCTAGAGTCTGCCCGGCGCCGAGGTCTTTGCAAGGATGGGCCGGCGCCTGATGTCGGGTCGGAACAGTACAGCTAGAGAAGGAACGGTAAGGGAACCTTATGGCACCTCCGCAGTTGAACGCCGAGCAACGGGCACGGGCATTGGAGAAGGCAGCGATGGCGCGCCGCAAGCGGGCCGAGATAAAGAGCTTGCTCAAGAACGGGTCGTTGTCGCTGGGTGATCTGCTCGAACAGGCTGCCGACGACCCCATGGTGAGCGGCATCAAAGTGAGTGCAGTCCTCACCTCTATGCCCAGAACCGGCAAGGTGAAGGCCGGTCAGATCATGGAGGAGCTCGGTATCGCCGAGAACCGGCGCGTCCGTGGTCTCGGAGCGCGGCAACGCAGCGCCCTCCTAGCCAAGTTCAGCTGAGCCACGAAGCGACAGCCCCCCACCGGCCCGGTCGGCTGGTAATCATCTCGGGGCCGTCAGGTGTCGGAAAGAACACCGTCATCCGGGCTCTGGCCCCTCATTACAGCTTTCACTTCGCCGTCTCGGCCACTACCCGCTCCAGGCGGCCGGACGAGACCGACGGGGTCGAGTACTACTTCATCGATAACGAGGCCTTCTCGGAGCTGATCGAAGCAGGCCGGTTGCTGGAGTGGGCGGAGTTCGCCGGCAATCGCTACGGAACCCTCCATGATGAGGTCTTCACCTACCTCGGTACAGGGCAGGACGTCCTGCTCGATGTCGAACTGAACGGCGCCTTCCAGGTGATGGCGGCCTATCCGGATGCTCTGTCCATATTTCTCATGCCTCCGAGCCTCGACGAGCTGGAGTCTCGGATGCGGGGTCGCCGGGGGATGACGGAGGCGCAGATCGCCACCCGCCTCAAACTGGCCGAGGTCCAGATCGAGCGAGGTTGGCATCGCTTCGCCCACGTCGTGGTCAACGCCGATCTCGACACTACGGTGGCAGCGATAGTCGGTATACTCGGGAGCCCACCGCCCGACAAGGCCTAGGGCGCCCGGACGGTGGTGAACAGATCCCTGCCCCGAAACCAGACCCGTTCCCGGTCCGAAAGACGATCCTGCGCCATGATTGAGCCACCCATCGAAGAAGTAATCGGCAAGGCCGGCGGGCGTTTCAACCTCGTTTTGCTGGCCTCTCGCCGTGCTCGCCAGATCAACAGCTACTACACCCAGTTAGGTGGCGGGATCGGGCGCTACGTTCCGCCCCAGGTTCACTCGCTGAGCCACAAGCCCCTCACCATCGCTCTCGAGGAGATCGCGGCCGACAAGCTGCAGGTGGCAACCGGAGAGACTGCCGACAGCCAGGAGCCCGACACTCTCGACGTCCTCCTCTCCTACCAGACCGAGCCGCTCGACGAGGGCGATCTGGCGGCCGGTATCGAGACCCTGGGTTCGCCGGAGGCGGGGGATGCCGCTGCAGATGAGCTGCCCGGGGCGGAGGGTTCCGACGAGCCTGAGGCCTCCGAAGACTCCGTAGAGGGGATCGCCGTTGAGAACTCCGAGGAGCGGTAGACCGGCTCTTCACGGCCGGCATCTGGTACTAGGCATCTCCGGGGGTATCGCCGCGTACAAGGCGGCCTACCTGGCCCGGCGGCTTCACGAGGCGGGTGCCCAGATCCGCACGGTGATGACCGGTGGCGCCCTGCGCTTCCTGGGGGAGCAGACCATGGCGGCCATTACCGGCCACGCGGTGGTGACCACGCTCTTCGGATCCGACCAGGCCGGACCCAGCCCGCACACGGAGTTGGCCCGGTGGGCCGATGCCCTGGTGGTGGCGCCCGCCACCGCCAACGTGCTCGCCAAGGTCGCCAACGGGCTGGCTGACGACGCCCTGACCGCCACGGTGGCGGCGTTCGACGGGCCGGTGGTGCTGGCGCCTGCCATGCACACCGAGATGTGGCAGCAACCCGCTACTGCCCGCAACATCCGGCTCCTCGAGGAGGATGGCCGGTGCCTGGTGGGTCCGGTCGCCGGTGAGCTGGCGGCGGGCGACTCCGGTATGGGGCGCATGGCGGAGCCGGAAGACATACTGGCATCGGTAGCCGGGGTATTCGATGACTCCCTGCGCGGGTTGACGGTGCTGGTGACCGCCGGAGGAACCCGGGAGGCCATCGACCCGGTGCGCTACGTGGGCAACCGGTCCTCGGGGAAGATGGGCCACGAACTGGCGCTGGAGGCGGCCCGTCGTGGGGCCGGCGTGGTGCTGGTCACCACCACCACGCCGCCGGACATGCCGTGCTCGGTCGAAGTGGTGCCTGTCGAGTCTGCGGAGGACATGGCGCATCAGGTCTGGACGCGGGCCTCGACGCTCGACGTAGCGGTGCTGGCGGCCGCGGTGGCCGACTTCCGGCCCGCCGGCGTGGCCGGCACCAAGCTGGCCCGCTCCGACGGTCCTCCCCAGATCGTCCTCGAGCCGACCCCGAACGTCCTGGCCGGGCTGGTGGAGCGGGTGGAACCGGGAACGACCGTCGTCGGCTTCGCGGCGGAGACCGGCGGTGTCGACCGGGCGGTTCGCAAGGCCACCACCTACGGGGTGGACTTCGTGGTGGCCAACGACGTGACCAGCCCCGGGAGCGGGTTCGGTACCGACACCAACCAGGTGACCATCATCTCGGCGGCGGGACAGAGCACACCCCTCGAGATGATGACCAAGCGCCGGGTTGCCGGCGCCATATGGTCACACGTGACCGCACTGCGAGCAGATGAAGCCTGAGTTGGAGCGTCCTCCGGTATCCATATACTGGTCGCGATGATGCTCCGTCACTTCACGAGCGAGTCGGTCACCGCCGGCCATCCCGACAAGATGGCCGACCGGATCTCGGATTCCGTCCTCGATGCCATCCTGGAGAGGGACCCTGTGGCTCGGGTGGCCTGCGAGACCATGGTCACTCCCAGGAAGGTGGTCGTGGCCGGGGAGACCACCAACAGCGCTTCCTTGATGAGAAAAGACCTCCTCCGCGTGGTCCGGGCGGCGATCGCCGACATCGGATACACGTACGACGACGTCGACTTCCACGCCGACAAGGTTGCCGTCGAGGTGCTTCTCGGGAGCCAGAGCGCCGATATCGCCGGCGGTGTCAGCCGGGCGCTGGAGGCCCGGCAGGGCTCCGAGCACGAGTTGGATCAGCTCGGGGCGGGTGACCAGGGGATGATGTTCGGATACGCCAACCGGGACACCGAAGAGTTGATGCCGGCGCCCATCCAGCTGGCCCATCGCCTTGCCGAGCGCCTCACCGAGGTGAGGGAGGAGGGCCTACTCGACTACCTGCGCCCGGACGGCAAGACCCAGGTCACCGTGGCCTACGAAGGCTCGAGGCCGGTGCGGGTGGAGCGGGTGCTGATCTCCTCCCATCACACCGCCGATGTCGAGGACGGCCAGATGTGCGAGGATCTCAGGGAGCACGTGCTGATGGGGGTCGGGTCGAGTCTGATAGGCAACAAAACCGAGCTCCTGGTCAACCCGTCGGGCCGCTTCGTGAAAGGAGGACCCGAGGCGGACGCCGGCCTGACCGGCCGCAAGATCATCGTCGACACCTACGGCGGTTACGCGCGGCACGGGGGCGGCGCCTTCTCGGGGAAGGATCCGACCAAGGTAGACCGCTCGGCGGCCTACTTCGCCCGCTACGTGGCCAAGAACGTGGTGGCGGCCGGGTTGGCAGACGAGTGCGAGATCCAGGTGGCATACGCCATCGGCCAGGCCAACCCGTTCTCGGTCTACGTTGACGCGTTCGGCTCCGCCTGTATCGATCCGGTCGAGCTGGAGAACCTGGTCAAGTCCTACTTCGACTTCCGGCCGGCGGCCTTCCTGCGCAAGCTCGATCTGCGCCGACCCATCTACGCCCGGACTTCTGCGCTGGGCCACTTCGGACGACCCGACTTCCCGTGGGAATCGACCGCCGACGCTGACGAGTTGAAGAAAGCGGCGAGCCGACCCTGACCCAGGCCGTTGCAGCCCGGGTAGTCCCTGACGTACCCACCCTGGCGGTGGATGAAGGCTTCTCCTACCGCGTCCCATCTTCCCTGGCAGGTCGGGTCGGGGTGGGCGCCATCGTACGGGTTCCGCTGGCCGCGCGCCGCGTGCGCGGCTACGTGGTCGGCGTGGAGTCGGTCCCGGAATCCGAGGCCGCGGATTTCAAGGACGTCCGGGCTCTCTCCTCCGATATCCCGGTGTTCACCGCCGCCATGCTTCCCACGCTGGCATGGGCCGCCGAGTACTACGTGGCGCCGCTCGCCCGCGTACTGGCCAAGACCGCTCCGCCGAACCTGCCCAAGCGGCCTCCGCCGCCCGCACTGCCGGGCATCCCACCGACCGACGGACCCCTATCCGATGTGGCGGCCGCCGCGGCCGGGGGCGGACCATCCCGGTCGGTCCAGGCGGTGGCGGGTACCCGTTGGACCAACCTGATCCGCGGGGCTATCACCGCACCGCTCCGCGCCGGGAAGTCGGTGCTCATCGCGGCGCCCACGGTGGTGGAGGTCGCCCGTCTCGCCGCCGGGCTCCGGTACGACCTGGGCGCCCGCGTGGTGGAGGTGGCAGATCAGAGCGACGCGGAGGTGACGGCTGCCTGGTCGAAGGCTGCCACGACCGGAGGTCTGGCGGTGGTGGGGACCATGCGGGTGCTCTGGTGGCCCGTCCGGAACCTGTCGATGGTGATGCTGGTCGAGGAGGGCCGGCCCGGCATGAAGGAACGCCAGACCCCGACTGTGGTGGCCGGCCGCCTGGCCCGGATGAGGGCGGTTCACGAGGGCCTCCAACTGGTGGGGGTAGGGAGGGTCCCGACCGTCGAATCACTGCACGAGCGTCCTGAGATGGTCCGGCCGCCCGGGCGGTTATGGGGACCGGTCCAGGTCGTCGACCGCACCGAGGACCCTCCGGGGCAGGGGTTGCTGGCCGAACGGGTCCGGGCTGCCATCGCCGGTACTGCGGGCCGGGGCGGCCGGGTGTTCCTCTTCACCCATAGGCGCGGTTACGCCCCGGCTGCTCGATGCGTCAGGTGCCGGCTGTTGCGGAGTTGCCCGCGCTGCGGCGCCCGCCCCGATCATCGGACCACCTGTTCGAGATGCGAAACTGAGTTGGGAGGGTGCTCGTCATGCGGCGGGACCCGGTTCGAGCCGCTGGGAGCCGCCGTGGGGCGGGTGACCGAGGAGGTCCGGCGCCTGGTCGGGGATCGCGTGGGTGGCGTAAGCGGCGGTAGGCAGGTAATGGTGGGAACCGAGGCCGACCTGGTGGTGGTTCCCGAGGTCGATCTGGCTGTGGTGGTCGACGCCGACGGCTTGGTACGCGGCGCCACCTACCGGGCCGCGGAGGATGCGCTGGGAGTGCTGTCGCGGGTGGCCACCACCGTCCGGGGTAGCGGGCGAGCCAGGATGATGCTCCAGACCGCGGACATCCGCCAACCTGTCTACGAGGCCCTTCGCCGCGCCGATCCGTTTGCGTTTCTCGGGGACGAGTTGGCCATCCGCAGGCGCCTGTCCCTGCCGCCCTTCGGGGAGGTGATGGTGGTGGAGGTTGCCGGCACCGATGACGGGTCGATCCTCGACGATGCCCTCGAGGCCGCCATCGTCTACGGCCCGGCCCGGGCCAGGGATCGGCTCCGCTGGATGGTCCAGGGCGCCGACCTGACCGGAGTCAAGCGGAAGCTCAGGAAGGCGGCCGTCCGCCTGAGGCGCCAGGGTCTGAGAGTTCGGGTGGATGCGGACCCCCGCGACTTCTGAGCCGGCTCCGGATGCCATCCGCGGACGAAGCATTTTTCGCGTTCTCGGGGAGGGGGGTTGAACTCGTCACACCTCTGATATACGTTGCCTATCGCCAAGCACCCGCACCGTCCGATGACACTGGTCCGATCGGCCCGGCCGGTCCGAGGGAACATGAAGGCTTATGGAGCGAACAGCCGATTCCCGGCATCCAGCCGGGCATGGCTGACCACGCTCCAACAGGATGGGTGGTGGTGGGGGAGGGGCCCGGTGCGGAGCACCGGATTTTAGCGACTTTTGGTGCTTGGCGGTTCTTGAGGCAGAGGGCGTCATATATGGTGCCCTGATCCTGAGGTTGCGCCCGTGGTGATGCACAAGTGATCCAGCCAATAAGCGCCGGTTTGTGCGAGCTTCGACTCTTCGGCAAGTTCCGAGGTGTCCGGGTATCTCAGGGCTAGGACCCCGCTGCGTGCTGTCTCCCAGGCCTGCGGCTTGCCGTTTCGCAGGCGAGCCGGCGCCCGGTGACCCGCCGACCGGACAGCGGGAACTATTCTCGGAGTCCGGTGGCCATATTTCCGATTCGCACCTTCGGCGATCCTGTCCTTCGTGTCCGCACCAAGCCGGTCAAGGACTTCGACGCGCCCCTGCGCCGGCTGGCGGAGGACATGCTCGAGACCATGTACGACGCCCCCGGAGTGGGTCTGGCTGCGCCGCAGATCGGTGTGTCGAAGCGCATCTGCGTGTTCGATGCGGGGGACGGTCCCCGGGTTCTGGTGAACCCGGTGCTGGTCGATACATCGGGAGATTGGGAGTATCACGAGGGCTGCCTTTCGGTCCCCGGTCATTACTGGAATATCAAGCGCCCGGCTTTCGCCCGAGCCGTGGGCCAGGACCTGGACGGGAACCCGGTGGAGTTCGCCGGGGATGAGCTATTGGGAAGGGTTCTGCAGCACGAGATCGACCACCTCGAGGGCCACCTCCTGCTGACCCGCCTCGACCGAGCCACCCGCAAGGAGGCGTTTCGCGTTCTTCGTAGCGAGGCGTTCCGGGCGCCGGAGTGATGCGAGCCGCCCTGCTGGGCACCTCGCCGGAAGCCGTTCCCGCGATCGACATCCTTGACCGATTGACCGACCTGCGCGCCGTCATAACCAGACCGGACCGGCCGAGGGGTCGGGGCCGGGCACCGGCCCCTCCCGCGAGCAAGGTCACAGCACTCGAGCAGGGGGTTCCGGTCCGCCAGCCCACCACCCCCGCTGCGCTGGACGCTGATATCGCCGGGATGGATCTGGACCTGGCGGTGGTAGTGAGCTACGGGATGATCGTGCCGGCCGCCACCCTGGCCCGTCCCCGGCTGGGCATGGTCAACCTGCATTTCTCCTTGCTGCCGCGGTGGCGGGGGGCGGCCCCGGTCGAGCGAGCCATCCTCGCCGGCGATGAAGTAACCGGCGTGAGTTTGATGTGGATGGAGGCGGGCCTGGACGCCGGACCGGTCCTGGCCGCATGGAGGACCTCCATCGGTGAGGACGAGGACGCCGGTGCGCTGTCGGAACGCCTCTCCCTCGGCGCCGCCGAGTTGCTGGGCACGCACCTGGGTGCGTTGGAACGAGGAGAGTCGGTGCCGGTGGCACAGGAGGAGTCGATGGTCACATGGGCGCCCCGCCTGGTCGTCTCGGAGGCTCGCCTCGACTTCCACCAACCTGCCGAGCGGGTGGCGCGGGCCATCCGGGCGTTCTGCCCCCGTCCGGGCGCACACACCACCTGGCGGGGCAAGCGGTTCAAGATACTCCGGGCCCGGCTGTTCCCAGGCAGGTTGGAGCCGGGTCAACTGGAACCCGACGGGACCGGAGTAAGGGTCGGCACCGCCACGGGCTGCCTGGCCCTGCTGACCGTTCAGCCCGAGGGTCGGAAGGCGATGGACGCACTCGCATGGCTCAGGGGGGTCAGGGGCGATCCGGGTCGCTTCGGATGAAGCGGGGTGTCGAGGCCCGGTCGGTGGCGGCCGGGCTGGTGGGTAGGGTCGTGCGGGGCGGGGCCTGGTCGAACCTGGTGGTGAGGGAAGTCGACCTTCCGCCGGACGATGCTCGCCTGGTGCGCCATCTCGTCTACGGAACCATCAGGAACCTCCCTCGCCTGGACCGGGCCATCGGTGATCTATCCAGCCGGCCCCTCTCGGCCATCCATGCCGAAGTACTCGATGTTCTGCGGGTGGCCTTCCACGAGGTTCTGTTCGGCCGGGCTGCCGACCATGCCGTTTCCGATACGGCGGTGGAGTCGGCCCGGAGGCTGGGACACCGTCGTGCCACCGGGTTCGTGAACGCCCTGGTCAGGAATCTGCAACGGGGAGGCGAACCCAACCCACCCTCCGATCCGGCCGCGGCGTTCAGCTTGCCCGGCTGGGTCATGGACGACCTGGAGCGCACCTGGGGGAGCGATCAGGCGCTGGCGTTCGCCGAGGCAGCACACGAGGACGCTCCGGTGAGCTTCCGCATGCGGCCCGGCGATCCTCCACCCCTCGGTGCGGTTCCCACCCTTGTCCCCGGCGCTTTCTCCCACCCGCAGGGCTTGGTACCCCAGCAGGCGGTGGTACAGGATGCCGCATCCGTGGCCGTGGTCGAAGCCCTGGGCGTGGCGCCCGACCACCGGGTGCTGGAGGTGGGAGCGGCGCCCGGTGGCAAGACGCTGGCCATCTGGGACCGCAACCCCGCCTCGCTGGTAGCACTGGACATCCACCCTCGCCGTATCCGCCAAGCGGTTCGCCGGCTGGAGGGGGCGGGCGTTCGAGGATGGTGGATCAGGGCCGATGGAGCACGCCTCCCTTTCCGGAGCGGGCTGTTCGACAGGGTTCTGGTCGACGCACCTTGCACCGGCCTCGGCACGCTAAGGCGGCGACCCGAGTTGCGGCTACGGGTCTCGACCGGCGACCGGGACCGGCTGGCGGCACTCCAGCGCCGGATGGTGAGCCAAGCCATCGACGCGGTACGTCCCGGAGGGCGGGTGGTCTACTCGGTCTGTACCCTGACCCGGGCGGAGACGCTGCGAGTGGTGGAGGACATGGATGGGCGGCCACCGGCTGATCTGCCGGGTCTCCGCCTAGATGACGGTTTGCTCATGGGTCCGCACCTGACCGGTACCGACGGCATGTTCATCTCGGTCTTCGATCGGTGACGGAGCGGTCGGTTCCTCGCCGTCGCGAGGCGGATGTACCCTGCGCACCGTGAGGAAACGCGTTCGCATTGCGGCTTCGATTCTCGCCGCCGACTTCGCCCGGTTGGGCGAGGAGGTGGCTCGGGTGGAGCCTCACCTGGACATGCTCCACGTGGACGTCATGGACGGCCATTTCGTCCCGAACATCTCGCTGGGCGTTCCGGTCATAAGCTCCTTGCGGAAGGTCTCCGGCCTGGCCTTCGACTGCCACCTGATGGTGACCGATCCGGACAGGCTGGTCGAACCGCTCCGGACAGCCGGCGCCACCGGAATAACCGTCCATCTCGAGGCGGTGCCCGATCCCATGCCGGTTGAGCGCCGGGTGCGCCAGGCCGGCCTCGGCTTCGGTTTGGTGATCAATCCCGGCACTCCGTACGAAGCCCTGGATCCGTTCCTCGAACTGTGCGACATGGTGCTGGTGATGTCGGTGGAGCCCGGCTTCGGTGGCCAGGATTTTCTGCCCACCGTCCTCGCCAAGGTCGAGGCGGCCCGCCTGGCTATAGACCGGCGCGGTCTCGACGTCGATCTCGAGATCGACGGCGGTATCGGCCTGGATACCATCGGCGCGGCGCGGCAGGCCGGCGCCGATGTGTTCGTGGCCGGTACCGCTATCTTCGGACAACCGGATCCGGTGATGGCGATCGCCGGCCTGAGGCGCGCCGCCTCGGGAGGCGGGGCGTGAGCCGGGTCTGGTCGGAAGCCGAGCGCAGCCGGATGCGTCGGGCCATCGATCTGGCCCGTCCGCACCGCACCCATCCCAATCCCCGCGTCGGATGCGTGATCGTCGGCGCGGGCGGGAAGGTGGTGGGCGAGGGCGCTCATCGAGGCGTCGGAACTCCCCACGCCGAGGCGGTGGCGCTCAGCCAGGCGGGTGGCGCCGCCCGCGACTCCACGGCGTTCGTGACCCTCGAGCCGTGTTCGCACTCCGGTAGAACCCCGCCTTGCGCCGATGCTCTTGTGGCAGCCGGGGTGAAGCGGGTCGTGATCGCGGCATACGACCCCGATGCCCGCGTGAGAGGTCGCGGGGTGGTGAGGCTCCAGCGGGCCGGGATCGAGGCGGTGGTGGGGCTGATGGGGGAGGAGGCCGTCAGGCTGGATATCGGGTTCCATCACCATCGGCGAACGGGCCTGCCCTACGTTCGGGCGGTGGTGGCTGATGCCGAGGCTCGGGCCGATGAGGCGGTCAGCTTTGACATCGCCGCCCTGATCGGGGAGGCGGACCATCTTCTGGCGACCACGAACGGCCCGGCGCTTCCCTCCCGACGGAAGCTGGCAGGCCTGGCGGAGCGTGGTCATCTCTACCTGGCGATCGAGGACGTGGAGGTGATCGGAGCCCTGCGCCGGGCAGGACTGGTCGATGCGGCCAGCCACTATGCCAGGATCGGTGAAGATCATGACGGTCTCTGGACGCAGGATGGTCTTCGGGTGATGGATGCCGGAGAGATCGGCGCCGCCTATCGCCGGATCGACCTGGAACGTCCGCCGGCAGGATGGCCTCCCCTGGTCTGCCGCCGCGCCGAGGCCGCCATACCGACTCGCTACGGCCGCTTCCGGGCCATCGGCTACGAGTCGCTCGACGACGGACGCCATCACGTGGCGCTGGTCAAGGGCCGCGTGGCCGGTGAGGAAGGTGTGCTGGTCCGGATGCACTCGGAGTGCCTGACCGGGGATGTGTTTGCCAGCCTCCGCTGCGACTGCGGCTTCCAGATGCAGGAGGCCATGCGCCGGATCGGGGAGGCCGGCCGGGGCGTGATCCTCTACATGCGCGGTCACGAAGGGAGAGGCATCGGTCTGATCGACAAGCTGGCCGCCTACGCCCTCCAGGAGCAGGGGCGGGACACGGTGGAGGCCAACCTGGACCTCGGTCTCCCGGAGGACAGTCGTGACTACGGCGCCGGAGCCCGGATGCTCGCCGACCTGGGCGTGAACAGCCTCCGCCTGCTCACCAACAATCCGGCCAAGCGGGCCGGCGTCGAGGCGTACGGGGTGCGGATCGTAGAGCGGGTTCCCTTGGTCGCCGGCGAGAACGACCACAACCGCACCTATCTGCGCACCAAGGTGGCCAAGCTGGGCCACGTCATCGACCTGGAGGCACCCCCTCCTGGGAAGGTCAGGGAGAGGACAGAGCAGGACTGACCCGCCTGTCGTACGGAGAGTTCCGGGCGCCCTTCCATGTCCAGAGCCCCGCAAGAGCGCGAAAACCGGCCCGCAAATCGTTGATCCGCACCGGGCTCCCTCCCCCGCCACCACCTGTCCTGGTTCGAAGCGTGGTCGGCCATGCCCGGCTGGATGCCGGGTAACACGGCGGTTCGCTCCACGAAGCCTCGTATGTTCCCTCCGGGCCGGCTGGGCCGATCGGACCAGTGCCATCAGCCGGTGTTGGTGCTTGGCGACAAGCAACGTATATCGGGGGTGTGACACATTCGAGCCCGCTCGTCCAGACCCGTTGGAGAATCACCGTTCTTGGCGGAGAGGGTGTGTGATCGGCGACCGTGATCCGGCGGGCTACCGTCGCCTGGCGGGGCATCACGAGACAGGACCCGAGCCGGGGATTCGAGGACACGGATACAGGCCACCTTCCAATCGAGGGGCGCCGTCTCTATAATGCCTGGCCACAACCAGGAGAAAGCGGAAGCCGGTTGCTTCCCACCCGGCCACCGGGGGTCGGTTCGGGCCGTTCACCAGAGCGCCCCAACCCCGAGTGTGCCGTGGTACAGGAACCCGACCATCTGTGACGGATCGGGTTGTCGCGGGACCCTCATGGGGCCCCGAGTAGCGGCCGGTTGTCGCCTGTTCTTCTCGAACGAGATTCCGTTCCGTCCTGTCGGGCGGACGAGCAAGGAGACATGTAATCGCAGAGCTACGCGTCAACGACGAAATCCGTGCGGCCGAACTGAGAGTGGTCGATCCGCTCGGCAAGCAGCTAGGAGTGATGCCCCGCCAGAACGCCCTGTACCTGGCCGACGGCCTGGGATGGGACCTCGTGGAGGTGGCGCCCGGAGCCGATCCGCCCGTTGCGCGGATGATGGACTACGGCAAGTTCAAGTACGAGCAGTCGGTCAAGGAGCGGGAAGCGCGCAAGAAGCAATCCCGCAGCACGGTCAAGGAACTTACCTTCAAGGTGAAGATCGGCAACCACGACTACGAGATCAAGCGGGATCGGGCACTGCGCTTTCTGACCAACGGTGACCGGGTCCGGGTTCGGGTCTGGCTCCGGGGAAGGGAGGCCAGCCGGCCCCAGCTCGGTATGGCCATCCTCGACCGCCTGTCCGCAGACCTCGCCGACGTGGCCACCGTGGATCAGGCGGCCAAGCTCGAAGGCCGCAACATGACCATGGCCCTGGCGCCGATCAAACGGCCGCAGCGGTCATACCAGGACGTTGACGAGGGCTCGACATAGAAGGGGCCGAAAAGGACGGGAGGGGCTTTTCAGCACCCCCGAGAACCACCGAGGAGTAGGACAGACCATGCCGAAGATGAAGAGCCACAAGGGCGCCGCCAAGCGCTTCAAGGTGACCGGATCGGGCCGGATCAGGCGCCGCCAGTCGCACCGCGGCCACCTCCGCCTTGCGAAGGGCAAGGACAGCTATCGCCGCTTGAAGGGTGAGGCCGATCTGGCCAAGGGTGACGAGAAGCGGGCCAAGCGCCTGCTCGGAATGTAGGCGAGGAGTACCGGAGACAGGAAATGGCACGAGTCAAGCGCGCGAGCAACTCGCGCACCAGGCACCGGAAGGTCCTGGCCAAGGCCAAGGGCTACCGCGGCGCCAAGAGCCGGAGCTTCCGGGCGGCCAACGAGCAGGTCATGAAGTCCCTGCAGTACGCCTATCGCGACCGGAGGGCGCGCAAGGGCGACTTTCGCAGGCTCTGGATCACCCGCATCAACGCCGCCGCTCGCGAGAACGGCACCACCTATTCCCGGCTGATCGCGGGGCTGAAGGCGGCGGAATTCGAGGTGGACCGGAAGATGCTGGCCGATATCGCGGTCAACGATCCTGCCACCTTTCGCCAGATAGTCGAGTTGGCTTCCGCCAACCGCGTTTAGTGGGCTAGCGGCGTCGGACGAAGATGGACCTTGAACGTCTCGCCGGCGTAGTCGGCGACGCCCGCGCCCGGATCGAGGCTGCTTCGGACCTCGCCGAGCTGGTTGCCGCGGAGTCGGAGACGTTGGGGCGGCGATCCGAGGTGGCCGTTGCCCGTAGGGGCATCGGGCGCTTGGCGCCGGACCGCAGGCGCGAGGTGGGGCGGGCGATCAACGAGGCGGTCGGCGCGCTGACCGCCGCTGTCGAGGATCGGCGGGCGGCCTTGCAGGCGGAGGCCGAGAACGACCTGCTGGAGCAGGATCGGGTCGATCTCACCCTGCCGTACGGTCGTCCAGCGCGGGGTACGCATCACCTACTGACCCGCACCATGGAGGATGTGTGCGACGTGTTCCGCGCCATCGGCTACGAGGTAGCGGAGGGGCCGGAGTTGGAACTGGCGTGGTACAACTTCGACGCTCTCAACACCCCACCCACCCATCCGTCCCGATTCGAATCCGACACGATGTACGTGGAGGCGTTCGACGATCGGGAGCGGAGCGGCCCCGACGAGCTGTTGCTGCGTACCCAGACCTCACCGATGCAGGCCCGGTTCATGGAGAAGAACCCCCCGCCGGTCTACGTGGTGGTGCCCGGGCGGGTCTTCCGCACCGACACCTGGGACGCCACCCACGCGCCGGTATTCCACCAGATCGAGGGCCTGGCCGTGGACTCGGACATCACGTTCGGGGATCTGAAGGGCACCCTCGCCCACTTCGCCCGGGAGTTCTTCGGGGTCTCGGCCCGGACCCGCTTCGTGCCCCATTTCTTCCCGTTCACCGAGCCGTCAGCGGAGATGCTGGTGTGGTTCAACGGCGAGTGGTTGGAGATGCTGGGATGCGGCATGGTCGACCCCAACGTGTTCGAGGCGGTGGGGTACGACCCGGAGGAGGTGACGGGGTTCGCCTTCGGCATGGGCGTGGAGCGGCTGGCCATGGTCCGCCACGGCATCACCGACATCCGCCACTTCTACGACAGCGACTTGCGCGTCCTGGGGCAGTTCCGATGAAGGTCCCGATCGGCTGGTTGGCGGACTTCATCGATCTGCCCACCCGGGATCCGCACGAGTTGGAGCGGATCCTCGTCTCCCTCGGCCACGAGGTGGAGGGGATCGAGGAGTTCGGACCGTCCTTCGAGGGCGTGGTCGTGGGACGGGTGGAGGAGGTCCGGCCCCATCCGAATGCCGACCGGATCCGCTTCTGCCGCGTCGATGACGGAACGGTCACCCGCGACGTGGTATGCGGAGCATGGAACTTCGAGGCCGGCGCGGTAATCGCCTACGCGAGGGCAGGATCCCTCCTCGGCGCGGATACGGACCAGCCTCTCGAGGTGGGGAGCCGCAAGATACGCGGCATCGTGTCGCACGGCATGATCGCCTCGGCCCGCGAGCTCGGGTTGGGCGATGACCACGACGGCATCATGGTCCTGGACGAGTTGGGCACGGCCACCGACGACGACCTGGGCCGCCCCCTGGAGGAGGTGATCGGCCTGGGAGACGTGGTGCTGGACGTGAGCATCACCACCAATCGGGGCGACTGCATGGGGATCCGCGGGCTGGCCCGCGAGCTGGCCGCCTACTGGCAGGTCCCGCTGCGCGACATCTCCCCGAGCTTCCCGACCGGTCCGGAGAACTCCGCCTTCGAGGTTTCGATCCGAGACGTGGAAGCTTGCCCTCGCTTCGTCGCCCACCAGGTTGACGGCGTGCGGATCGGTCCGTCCCCTCTATGGATGCAGCTGCGGCTCCTGGCTATCGGGCAGCGGCCCATCTCCAACGTGGTGGACGTGTCCAACTACGTGATGTGGGAGCTCGGACACCCGATCCACACCTTCGACGCGGACACCGTCTCCGGCCGCCAGATCATCATCCGGAGAGCCGAGGAGGGTGAGAAGCTCGAGACCCTGGACGGGGTGGAACGCCCGCTGGCAGCCGGCGACATCCTCGTAACCGACCCGTCGGGTCCGATCGCCCTGGCCGGGGTCATGGGAGGGGCGTCGACCGAGGTTCGTGAGACGACCACCAGCGTGCTGGTCGAGGCTGCCAACTGGCATCCACCCTCGATCCTGGCCACCTCGTGGCGGCTCGGATTGCGGAGCGAGGCCTCGTCCCGGTTCGAACGGGGGGTCGATCCCAACCTTTCCGCCCTCGCCGCCGCCCGGACGGTGGAGTTGGTGGCCTCGACATCCGGCGGGACTCCTCGCTCCCGGGCGGTGGACTGCTACCCGATCCCGCGCCGGCCCTGGAAGGTGGACCTCGCGGCTCGTGACGTGAGCCGCTTGCTCGGGCCGAACCCTCCGTTCGGAGACGCGCTCTCGCTGCTGGAACGGCTCGGCTTCGGGCCGGATCGGGACGGCGGATCAGCCCGGGTGAACATTCCGACCCATCGCGCCGATGTCACCCGCCCGGCCGATCTGGTCGAGGAGATCGCCCGCCTCCATGGCTACGACCGCTTCCCGGACCTGGTTCGCCATGGCAGCCGGGGCGGCCTCACTGCGGAGCAACTAGCCGTCCGGCGACTCCGCGAAGCCCTGGTCGGCGCAGGGCTCACCGAAGCCCAGACCCTCAGCTTCATCGGCCAAGACGACCTGGACGCATTCGGTCTCCCGCTCGAGGATCCGCGCCGGGTCACCATCCGGGTCAAGAACCCGCTTCGCGAGGAGGAGGCCATCCTGCGCACCACCCTGTTGCCAGGCCTGATGGGGGCGATGTCGCGCAATGTGGCTCGGGGTCTGAAGTCGGTACGCCTGTTCGAGACCGGTCGGGTGTTCACGGCCCGCGACGACCCTGAAGACCCCCGCATTCCTTTCCAGCCCTTCCACCTGGCGATGGTCCTGTCCGGTCCTGGAGTGGACGTATTCGCCGGCACCGGGCTGGTCGATCTACTGGCCAGGGTCGCCGACCGCCGGCTGGAACTCCGGCAGGCGCCGTTGCCGGGCCTCCATCCGGGCCGGGGAGCGGTGGTGACGTGCGGCGCAACCGACATAGGGACGGTCGGGGAACTCCATCCGGCCGCAGTCAGGAGGTTCGGCTTGGAAGGCCGGGTGGCGGTGGCCGAGATGGTTCTCGGTCCGCTCGTGTCCTCCGGTCCGTCCTGGACGCTGGAGGATGTCTCCGCCTACCCGCCCATGGTGTTCGACCTGGCGTTCGTGCTGGCCGACTCGGTTCCGGCGGGGCGCCTACTGGAGGTGGTGGAGCGATCCGCAGGCCCGTACCTCGAGAGCCTGGAGCTGTTCGACGAGTTCAGGGGTGGCTCGATTCCCGATGCCCACAGGAGCCTGGCGGTGCGGATCACGCTGCGCGCCATGGACCACACCATCTCCGATGAGGAGGCGGCTCCGATCGGGCGGGGCGTCGCTGCCGCAGTGGCGGATCGGTTGGGCGGCGTGCTGCGGGGAAGCATATGAACGACTTCCTCGGGATCCTCGACGTCGAACGGGGAGTCCTGGAGCGGCTGGTGGAATCCGCCTCCCGGTTCCGCCATGATCGGAGCTTCAGGTCAGGCGCTCTGGCCGGTGCCCGAATCGGGCTGTTCTTCGAGAAGCCCTCCACCCGCACCAGGGTGTCGAGCGAGGTGGCAGCCGTCGACCTGGGTGCCCACCCGGTCGTCCTGGGTCAGAGCGAGGTGGGTATAGGATCGAGGGAAGCCGTCCGGGACGTGGCCCGGGTGCTGGACCGCTACCTGGATCTGGTGGCCATGCGCGTCTTCGACCATCAGGTCCTGGTGGAGATGGCCGAGCACGCCGATGCACCGGTGGTGAACCTCCTTTCCGACATCGAACACCCCTGCCAGGCGGTGGCCGACCTCCAGACCATCGCGGAGCACTGCGACGTTGCCGAAGCGGTGGTGGCCTACGTGGGAGACGGCAACAACGTGTGCCACAGCCTGATGCTGGGGGTGGCCAAGCTGGGGGGCCGGGTGCGGGTGGTGAGCCCGCCCGGGTTCGAACCGATGGAGCAGCTGGTGGCCGGGGGAGAGGGCCGGATCACGGTCACGCCGGACATAGAGGCGGTGGACGGGGCAGATGTGGTCTACACGGACGTGTGGGCGTCGATGGGCCAGGAGGGGGAGGCGTCGGAGCGGGCGCTCGCATTCGCCGGCTACCGGGTGGACGAGAGCTTGTTCGGACGGGCCGGACCCGATGCGATATTCCTCCATTGCCTGCCCGCCCACCGGGGCGAGGAAGTGACCGACGCCGTGGTCGACCACCCCAGGTCCCGGGTGTTCGACCAAGCCGAGAACCGGCTCCACTCGATGAAGGCCATCCTGCTCGAACTGCTGGGGTAGTGGTCTGTCTGTCCGGTCCCGTCGAGCAGGTGGCGCGACGGTTGCTCGGTCACCGGCTCAGCACCGACTTCGGCGGGAGGACCGCAGTAGTCATCGAGGAGGTGGAGGCCTACGGGGGCGCTGATGATCCGGCCTCCCATGCCTATCGGGGCCGCACCGTTCGCAACGCCTCCATGTTCGGCCCGGCCGGCACCCTCTACGTGTACCGGTCCTACGGGGTTCATTGGTGCGCCAACGTGGTGACCGGTGCCGAGGGGACGGGAGAGGCGGTGCTGATCAGGGGCGGTCGGGTGGTCGAGGGCATGGAACTGGTGCTGGCCCGGCGCGGGCGCCGGGACCACCTGACCGATGGCCCCGGCAAGCTGACTCAGGCGCTGGGGATTAAGGGGGATCACGACGGGACATCGGTAATAGCCGGTCCGGTGCGCCTGGAGGAAGGACCCTCCCCGGACCCGGCCCTGGTACACCGCACGCCGCGGATCGGGATCAGCCGGGAGGCAGAACGACCTTGGCGGTTCGTGGTCGAGGGTGGACGGTGAGTCGACCCGCCGCCGTGGCTGGTTACCCGGGCTGATGACAGACAGACCCAGTGATCTGTCTACGCCACAGCTTGGTGTGCTCTGGCGGTCATCGGTGTCCCGTCGCTGCGTTCCGCTTCCTTGACGTACCGCTGCGGGTACGCCTTCGTCATCGGGCCTTGCGAGGAACACCGCTGCCGACGCCATACCACACCGATGTCCCGTAGACAGACCACTAGTCTCGCCCTCGTGACGCCCGGACCCGCCATGACACCCGAGCAGCAGGCCGACTACCTGCTGCGCGATGTCGACACGTTCCTCCCCACCGCCGAGGAACTGGTCGATCGGATCAGGGACTCCAAGGAGACCGGCCGCCCGCTTCGGGTGAAGCTCGGCCTCGACCCCACCGCCAACGTCATCACCCTCGGCTGGGCGGTCGTGCTCTGGAAGCTACGGGAGTTCCAGGATCTCGGACACAAGGCGGTGCTCATCCTGGGGACCTTCACGGCCCAGGTGGGTGACCCGAGCGGTCAGTCCGAGACGAGGAAGCGCCTCACGGCAGACCAGGTGGAGTTCTTTGCCGCATCGGTGAAGCGGAACTTCGGGGAGATACTGCTCACTCGGGAGGACCTTTTGGAGATCCGTCCCAACTCCGACTGGCTGGCCGAGCTCGACATGCGCGAGGTGCTGGAACTCACCTCCTCGACGACCCTGGCCCAGATGCTGGAGCGGGACGACTTCGCCAAGCGTTTCGCCGACCGGCGACCCATCTCGATGATGGAGTTCATGTACCCGTTGCTCCAGGGTTACGACTCGGTCGCCGTCGAGGCCGACGTGGAGCTCGGCGGCACCGACCAGCTCTTCAACCTGATGATGGGGCGCCAGGTCCAGCAGCGCTACGGCCAGGCGCCGCAGATGGTGCTCACCATGCCGCTGCTCGTGGGCACCGACGGCCGCAAGAAGATGTCGCAGTCGCTGGGGAACTACGTGAACATCTCCCCGCCGTACAGCGAGATGTTCGGCAAGACGATGAGTATCCCCGATTCGGCGATGCCGCAGTGGTACCGGCTTGCCTCCGGGCTACCGATCGAGGAGATAGAGGCCGCAATCGCTGCTCTGGCGGACGGGAGCTTGCATCCGGGCCACGCCAAGCGGCGCCTGGCTCGGGCCGTCGTGGACCGCTACCTGCCAGGTCAGGGCCAGGTCGAGGAGCAGGCCTTCGACCGCCAGTTCGTGGACCGAAAGATCCCGGAGGACATCCCTACCTACCAACTCCCACCTGGTGAGCCCGAGGGTGAGGTGTACCTCCCGAAGCTTCTGGCGGACGCCGGCCTGGTGGCCAGCAGGTCCGAAGGGCGCCGGATGATCGCTCAAGGGGCGGTCCGCATCAACGGGGAGAAGGTGACGGAGGAGCAGGTGTGGAGGTTGCGTTTGCTCTCGACCACCCACCGCACGGTGGTCTCGGTCGGCAAGCGCCGCTTCGTTCGCATAGGCGACAGCCCACTTCAACAGCCCCGGCCATAGGCCAACGCCCGGCACTGCACGCATCGTCACGCCGTCCATGGCGCTGATCGGATTGGACAGCGATGACCCCGCTATACACAGGACCCGAGACCTGCTATAGTTATGCGGCTGGCTGCACCGTCTCCGCTTCGTATGGTCCGTGTGGCCGGCTCGCTTCCCTCCCTGGTGAGGGGCGAGCTATCGGCGGAGCCGGAGTGCCAGTACCGCAGGAGCTGCGGTCAGGGCTCCTTGACAACTGAACAGCGTGTCAAAAGCCGAAAAGAAAGTCATTCCTATGGCCGGGCCTACGGTGCCGGTCATCGTGAATGTACTCCCAAACTGCCGATGCTCGGCATCGGCAGATTGGATCGAACCTTCTCGGCAGCCTCACGCCTCGTGGCGTGCCGGCTGTCGGGACACATGACAGGATTCTGATGCCGCCGTCGCCCTCGTGGCGGTCGGCGGGATCGAAGGACTGACGTTGGAGAGTTTGATCCTGGCTCAGGACGAACGCTGGCGGCGCGCCTAATCCATGCAAGTCGAGCGACGCATTCCTTAGCCCGTAAGGGCGGGTTTGACGGAGCGGCGAACGGGTGCGTAACACGTGACCAATCTGCCCCGAAGACCGGGATAGCCCGGGGAAACCCGGATTAATACCGGATGATCTCATCACCACGCATGTGGAGATGAGCAAAGGTTCAGGCGCTTCGGGATGAGGTCGCGGCCCATCAGCTTGTTGGTGAGGTAACGGCTCACCAAGGCAATGACGGGTAGCTGGTCTGAGAGGACGATCAGCCACACTGGAACTGAGATACGGTCCAGACTCCTACGGGAGGCAGCAGGAGGGAATCTTGCGCAATGGGCGAAAGCCTGACGCAGCGACGCCGCGTGGGGGATGAATGCCTTAGGGTTGTAAACCCCTTTCACGAGGGAAGAAACTGACGGTACCTCGAGAAGAAGCCCCGGCCAACTACGTGCCAGCAGCCGCGGTAATACGTAGGGGGCGAGCGTTGTCCGGATTTATTGGGCGTAAAGGGCTCGTAGGCGGCTTGGCAAGTCGGCCGTGAAAACCCAGGGCTCAACTCTGGGACGCCGGTCGATACTGCCATGGCTAGGGTCCGGTAGAGGGGAATGGAATTCCCGGTGTAGCGGTGAAATGCGCAGATATCGGGAGGAACACCAGTAGCGAAGGCGGTTCCCTGGGCCGGCACCGACGCTGAGGAGCGAAAGCGTGGGGAGCAAACAGGATTAGATACCCTGGTAGTC